>JAOXRY010000089.1 GCA_025800305.1 Campylobacterales bacterium
GGAATAAAGAAAAAAAAATAAAAGGATTAATTACAGGTGATCTTCATTTAAAGTATTCTTTAACAAGCCAACGCCGTGAAATCAATAAAGAATACCGAAATTACTATATATTAGATACTCTTACAAAAATTGTCAAAAAAGAAAAGCCTGATTATGTTGTTATAAACGGAGATCTTTTTCATGTCAAAGGCATGTTACGATCAAAAGACGCAGCTGAAGTCCGTGAATGTTTTTTATATTGGGTTTCTTTGGGTTGTATTGTAATTATAGATACTGGTAACCATGAATATGAAAAAAACAATGATGATTTTTATGGAAAAGGCTCAATCTCAACTGTTTTCAATGGTTTAGAAAAAGAAGGGATCTTTGTTGTTGATAAAGAAGCTCGGTTTATTAGAGTTGCTAAAAATTATGTAGTAATGGCTATTCCTTATCGCCATACTAAAGAGGAATGCTATAGAGATTGTATCGAACCATTGCAAAGAGCAAAAGATAATGGAGAGGTTAAAAAAGAGGATA
>JAOXRY010000090.1 GCA_025800305.1 Campylobacterales bacterium
CAACTACTAGATAATTCTGTAGAACTATCCAAAAATCTAGAGGTTACTCCAGGAGTAAGTCTTACAAAAGAGCAAGTAGACTCTTTGACAAAAGATATTGTCTGGTATGAGACAGAGATGATCAATAATGAAAAGGTTTTAGTTCCCAAACTCTATCTCTCAAAAGTAACAAAAGAGAATGTCCAAATAACAGAAGATGGTCTTGTCTCTGCTGGTAGTATGGTTTTAACTGGTGATGTAAAAAATGATGGAAAGATGATAGTCAAAGAGAAGATCTTTGCATCAGGAAATATAGACAATAGTGGTGTTTTTAAAGCTGGAAATGGTGGGATGGAAATTCTTTCAGATAGTTTTACAAACAGTGGAACGGTTTCTAGTGGTGGAAATAGTATTTTCAAAGTAAAACAATTAACTAATTCAAATAGTGGTGTGATAGATTCTGTAGGAAGCAGTTATTTCTCTGTGACAGATCTTTTGAATAAGGGAGATTTAACCTCTGGAGAGAATATGCTTATAGAAGCAAAAGGTGATGTAACAAACTATGGAGGAAAAATAAAAGCTAATAAAGCTCTTTCTATTTTTGCAGAAGGAAATATTTTCAATAGTTCTTATGGTACTACAAGAGATAATGATTATAGTGACTTTACCAATAAGGGGCTTATAGAAGCAGGAACTACTCTAACTTTAGATACAAAAGGAAAACTAATTAATGAAGCAGCAATACTAAAGTCAGGAGGAGATGCTTTTATTACTGCCCAAGAAGGAATTGAATCTAGATCTGTAGAGATTAAATCTTGGAAAAATGTGGGACCTTTTTGGGATATAGAAACAGAGAAAAAAACAACTAATGTGAACAGTGTTTTTGATTTTGGTGGAAATATGGTTCTTTCTTCTACAAATAATGCAAATTTTGTAGGAACAGATCTTAGTGTTGGTGGAAGTGCTGATATTGATGTAAATGACTTTACCTTTACTTCTACTCAAAACTCTTTTAGTTCTACAGATAAGAATAAGAAAAAAGTTACTACACAAAAAAATAAATTTAATGTAGGAGGAGACCTCTATCTCACTGGAAATGATGCAACTTTTACAGCTGCAGATGTTGATGTCAAAGGGAATGGAGTTTTAGACATTAATAATCTTTCTCTAATATCAACTGCTGATAGTTCCAGTAAATCTTACAAAGGTGGAGCATTTTTTTCCCCAGAAACCCATAAGAGTGAGAAAAAAACCCATATAGGTACTTCATTTAAGTTTGGGAAAAGTCTCAATGTAGATTCATCAAATATTAAACTAAGTTCATCCTCTATTGATGTAACGGGTAATGTACTACTTAATAATACAGGAACAATAACAATA
>JAOXRY010000101.1 GCA_025800305.1 Campylobacterales bacterium
TTACTAAATACCTCTTTTCATCAATATCAAGTAAAACAAACTCACTCAAAGGCTTCTCACGGGCACAAATCTCACCAGGATTTAGAAAAAATGTATTATTTTTAAAATCACTTTCAAAAATGTGAGTATGCCCAAATATTACAACATCACTATCTCCATTCATATAAAAAGGTAGATGCATAAGTTTAAATTTGATATTTTTAATCTTAAAAAGATAAGGTTCTTTTTTGATGTTATAATCTAAGGATAATGGGAGTAAAGACCCGTCATTATTACCAAAAACTGTAACATATGGTAGCTTTGAGTCTTGTAATAGCTTTAAATTATCTTCTTTACATAAGTCTCCTGCGTGGATTAGATACTCTATTCCCTCTTTTTTAAGAAAGTCTATAGCATCTTTTGTTAAATCCACCCTATGGTGACTATCGGATAATACTCCTATTTTCATCTCTACTCTTCGCTACTCTTTTTTCTTGTAGTAGTTTTCTTAGTAGCTGTTTTACTTGTAGTTTTTTTAGTCGTACTTGCTTTTTTTGTACTTGTCTTTTTAGCTGTTGTTTTTTTAGCAGCTGTTTTACTTTTTGGGTCATTATCAATAATCTCTTGACATTGCTCTAAAGTAAGCTCTTCTGCTTCCATTCCTTTTGGAATTTTAAAGTTTTTTCTACCTTGTTTTATATATGGACCATATCTTCCAATTAAAACTTGAATTTTTTCTTTCTCAAAAACTTTGATTGTAGCTTTAGCTTTTGCCTCATCTAACTCTTTAATAATCTCTTTAGCCCTTGGCTCTTCAATTGTATAAGGGTCATCAGTTTTTAGAGAATAATATTTTGTTTTTATCTGTAAATAAGGACCAAATCTTCCAATATTTGCTTTAATCTCATCACCCTCAGCAGTATGTCCTACAACTCTTGGAAGAGTAAATAGGTATAATGCCTCATCAAGAGTAATAGTATCCATATTTAGATGTTCAGGAATAGCAACAAACTTTGGCTTCTCTTCATCATCTTTTGTACCAATTTGAACAAAAGGTCCATATCTTCCAACTCTAGCACTTACAGGTTTCCCAGATTGAGG
>JAOXRY010000143.1 GCA_025800305.1 Campylobacterales bacterium
CACCACTGACTGTTATCATATCAAGATCAAAAGATGGAAAAATCTCTTTTGGCATTTTGTTATAAGAGTATATACCTGCTAAGGTTATAAGAAAGAATAGAGTGTAGTTGACACGACTATTTTCAATAAAAAATTTTAGAATTTTTTCAAACATTGTTTATTACTTTTTGTAAATTTAATGTGCCGATTATATTGTTTTTGGGTTAATGGTTTGTTAATGAGTATGACAATTGGTTACGTTTAAAATTTACTATTTTATTTTGTATAAGTATTAGAAAATTCCCTTTTTAAACTGTAGATATACTGATTGTTCAGGATATTCATCTTCTTTATCACCATTTTTAGGAAAATGTCCTCCAAATTTAGATCCTAAATTTAGTGTAAGAAATGAGTAGGCATAATTTAGTTTTGCCTCATAAACAGAAGCACTATCGTCATTATCTCCTGTAACAGAATCAACAGCGCCATACTCAAATCCAAAATCAAAGTTCATTGGTGATAAGTACTTATTAAAAGTTCTAAATGGCTTAAAATTAAAAGAGTTTTTAATACTGTAACCATTATCTTCATATATCCCTTTTACAGTTGAAAACTGTTCATGGGAGAGAAGCTCATGTTTGGATTTTTGATTTTGAAATAAAAATGAGTAATTGAGCCAATCTTTTAATGTTTTTGACAGTGAAACCTTTCCTTTATAGACTTTAAATCTCTTATTTGCCTCTTCATCAGTTATATTATCTCTGTTACCATCACCGAAATAATAACCATTTCCCCACTTATGTTTTAGCTCAAAGGTTATATTACTCCCTTTGACATAGTTGTACCCTAAAACAATCTCAGATGTACTAAGCTGATGGCTGGAGATAGCAACTAAAACATCATTGATATAGCTGCCATTTTTCCTATTTTCTAGATAAAAACTTCCATAGTATTTCTGCTTGCTATCTCTATAAAGAATCTTTTTTAGAAGGATACTATCTGTTTTAATATATCCATAAGAGGAGAAAGAAGCACTGCTTCCTTCAATAATACTGTAGTTCTTGGAGTAAGAGTGGGAGAAGTCCATTGTCCAGTATCCTAAAGGGATTGTAAGTGAACCACTGGATGTTCTATTGTATTTCTCACTTTCATCATCAGTTTTTTCTTGATAGCTTAAAGAGATCTTATCAAACATATTTAAAGAGTTATCTATATCAGTGGAGAAGATAAGATCACCAGCATCATCAAAGTTTCTCCCACTATTTCTATAAGCAAGAGATGGGCGGATAGTTCCTTTTTCTGTACTTTTTACAACAATAGTACTGTAACCACCTTCTTTACTAGGTTCAATATCAAACTTACTACTCATAGATTCCAGTCTATTAATCTGCTCAATTCCTTGATCAAGATCTTGTACTGAAAGGATTGTTTCTTTTAAAAAGGGAAGGGGAGTGTTCAGTGATGAAGCATTTTTATCATTTGTCTTATAGTGGATATCTTTGATCTTTCCTTCAAAGATTTTAATTATAATCTCATCTTTTTTACCTTTCTTGTCTAAGATAAGATTGGCTTTTGATGTTATATGTCCATTGTCATGATATAGTTTTGTAATTTTGTCTAAAATTTCTTGAATCTCATTTAAAGAGATACATCTATTCTCATAATCCTTTGTTATTTTGTCTAACTGACTCTCTTTAAATTTTCTATTTCCTGTGATATTTATTTTCTTTATATTCATACAGTTGGAGTTGAATGTCTTTTTCTTTTTTTTCTCTTGTTGTATCTTTGAAGGAGAGAATTTTAGCTTACTGTTTTTTTCAACTTTTTCATGGTGATCTTTGGTGTGGTCTCTTAGTGTTTCAATAGTCTTTTTATCAAGTGTTGTGGCAAAAACTATAGAGTTTAAAAAAATAATAAAAAGTAATATTTTAAGCTTCATAATAAAAGATCCCAGTGATATTTTTTTAAAGGGTAGAAATTATATCTGAAAAAGTAACTTATGTGTAAAAAATCGTGAAATTCCAGATAAATAAGCCCTATATTGATTTTTTAACTAAAATACCAGCATCTATTTATAAAGAATAAGTTATTATCCGGATTCTGTTTTATTAATAACTTAAAATTATGATGTTTTATAAGGTGTGGATTATGAATGCAAAACAAAGAATATCAATAACAATTTCAATTTTTATGCTGATGAATCAAACAGGATTCTCTTTGTTGTTAGCCAATTCAATAGAGGTAGATGGAACGACAAAAACAAAGATAGAAAAAGCACAAAATGGAGTCCCTATTGTAGATATTGCAAAACCAAGTGCTGGTGGAGTCTCTTACAATACCTATAAAAAATTCAATGTTGATAAAAGTGGACTGATTCTTAATAATAGTGACCAGATAGGAGTATCGAAGCTAGGAGGAGCGATAAACTCCAATACAAATTACGCTGTAGGAGATAAAGCCTCTGTTATTTTAAATGAGGTCACAAGCAATCAAAATTCAGCTCTAAATGGTGCAACTGAGATTTTTGGAGCAAAAGCAGAGTTTATCCTTGCCAATCCCAATGGAATCACGTGTGATGGTTGTGGGTTTATTAATACAAACAGAGTAAGTCTTATTACAGGAACACCTTCTTTTAATGGAGACAACTTTGATAATAAATTCCAAATTAGCAGTTATGGTGAACTGATTATCCAAGGATTAGGACTAGATGCGAGAGATGCAACAAGTTTAGATCTTGTTTCAAGAATTCATAAAATCACTGGTGTTGTATTAACAAATGGTGAACTAAATATTTTAGCTGGAAACGGTGAGTATGACTACAATAAAAACCTAATAAAATCTTTGATTACAGAAACATCAACAGGAGAGAAAGGTTTAGCAATTGATGCTTCTGTTTTTGGATCTATGTATGGAGGAAAAATCAATATTATCTCTACAGAGTCTGGAATGGGTGTAAACTCTGAAGGTGAGATGGTTGCTATATTAGATGATCTTGAGATCTCTGCTGATGGAGATATTGGTTATAAAAATCTATTCTCCAAAAAGAACATCAATTTAAAAACAACTAAGACAATCCAAGGAAAAGAGGGAATCGCATACGCAAATGAAGGAATCACACTAACAGCAAAAAGTGGGATTATCCAAGGAAATATTGAGTCAAAATCTTTGGATTTTAACGGTGATTCTATTGATATTCAAGAGACCTCAGAGGTCAATTCTCAGGCTATAGTATTAGATAGTAAAAAACTAATAAATAGTGGAGAGATCCATGGAACCTCTCTAACTGTAAAAGAAAATAGTACAGATATAGAAAATAGTGGGGTTGTTAAGGTTGATGAATTAGAGATTAAAGCTAAAAATATTAACAATAGTGGAGCAATAATTTCTCAAAATAGCTTTGATATGGAAGCTTCGAAAGTGGAACTATCATCATCTTCAAAGATAGGTTCAACCAATCAAGTTACAAATCTTACTTCAGAAGAAATTGATAATAGTGGTCTTATCTATGGAAATACAGGAGTAAAAATTGATGGAAAGTTAGACAATAAAGGAGCTTTAATCAGTGACTCTGAACTTTCAGTTTCCAAAGATCTTATCAATAGTGGAACAGTTAAAGGAACAGATGTAAAATTAGGTTCTACTGAGAACTCTATAGAAATCACCAATAGTGGAGAGATAACATCTACAGAACTTGCTCTTTATGGAACAACTCTAACAAATAGTGGAGACATCCTAGCTAATGAAGATTTCATTTTCGATGTTACATCAGCAACTCTCACAGCTGGTTCTCAAATTGGTTCAAAAACATCATCGGCAATAATATCTGGAGAGAACCTTAACAATAGTGGGCTTATCATTGGAAACGGTGGATTAACTCTTCATAACAACATTGTAAATAGTGGAACAATATATAGTGGTGGAATAATAAACTATATAGGAGATCTAGAAAACAGTGGTTGGATTGAGTCAACAACAGCCAGTACTTTTGCAGGAGATATTTTTGAAAACTCAGGAACTGTTCTTTCCAATGAAGGGATAGATTTTAAAACTAGTAGCTTCACCAATAGTGGGAGTATTCAAGGAACAACAGCCTCATTTGGTGAAAGTGATAATAGGATAGATTTAACAAATAGTGGAAAAATCACAGTAGAAAGTTTGAATAGTTTTTCCAATGATATGACCAATAGTGGTTCTATCGTATCTTCCAATAAGTTATCTATAGATACAAAAACAGGAACTTTCACAGAAACCTCTCAGCTTGGATCTGAAAACTTAGCAATAGAGTTAAAAGGTGATTCAATTACAAACAGTGGTCTTATCTCTGGAAATGATGGAGTTAGAGTTGATAGTAATATTGAAAACTCTGGAGTTATCTATAGTGGAAATGGATTGGATTTTACTAAAGAGGTTGATAATAGTGGTCATCTTGAAGGGGTAAATAAAATTAGCTTTGGTGGAAACAAGATGGAGAATAGTGGAGTTATTTTAACTTCCAAAGATATTGATTTCCAAAGTAGTGAGATAACAAATAGCGGAACGATAGAAGGAAGTGGTCTATCTTTTGGATCGGCTGATAATAGAGTGACTTTTACCAATACAAATGTAATTAACTCTCAAGATCTAACTGTTTATGGTTCTTTAGTAACAAATAGTGGAAACTTAGTCTCTGGAAATAGCTTTTTAATAGATTCTACAACAATGGATTTTGGACAAACTTCACAAATAGGTTCCCAATCAACCAAGACAGATCTTAAAGGTGATATCAATAATCAAGGGCTTGTCTTTGGGGCAACAGATATCAATATTGATGGTATTATAGATAATAGTGGAGTTTTACTTAGTAGTGACACAATTAACTTTAAAAAAGATACAACAAATAGTGGGGTAGTTCAAAGTGCTACTCTGAATTTTGGAGAAGCAGATAATAAGATCTCTATTGATAATAGTGGTGAGATCTCTTCAACAGGTCTGGGTCTTTTTATTAATAAGTTGACAAATAATGGTGCTTTTTTAACAACAAATGATTTTGATCTTGACGCAGGGACTATCACTTTAGGTGAAGATTCTCAGATTGGTTCTCAAACAGCGATGACTACTTTAAAATCAGATTCTATAACTAATAAAGGACTTATTCTAGGAACAACAGGAGTTAGTATCGATGGAGCAATTAATAATAGTGGAAATTTAGTATCTTTTGACTCTATAACAACAAGTGAAGATGATTTTACAAACAGTGGAAATATTCAAGCAGTTAATACAATCATATTAAATGGGGTAATCGATAATAGTGGAGATATCAAATCAAATGAAATAACTGTAGGAAATAAAGAAACTTCAATAGAAACTTTTACAAATAGTGGAACATTTGAAAGTGATAACTTAAAACTCTACTCCCTTTCTACAACAAATAGTGGAAGTTTACTTGGGGATAATCAACTGTTTATAAAATCAAATCTTTTTGAACAAACTTCAGGAGGTAAAATAGGTTCTAAAGAAGATATTGTATCTCTTCATAGTGGTACCATCAACAATGATGGATTAATTGTAAGTGCCAAGAATATGACAGTTACAACAGATAACCTAACCAATAAAACAAACGGACAGATAATCACAGACAGCTTTATTTATCTAAACTCCAGTGATTCACTGAATAATAAGGGGCTTATTGGTGGGACTAATGTAAATCTAACTGGAAATAAGGTTGATAACTACGGAAAATTTCTAACAAGTGGAAACATTGACCTATCAGCATCTGTTTTTAAAAATCATTCAGGAAGTAAAATCTCTGGGGAGAGAACAAATATTATTGCTTCTAGTTTTACTCAAAATGGAGAAGTATTTGGAAATAGTAAAATTACAGTAAATTCCAATGGTTTCTCTATGAATAATGATAAGTTTAATACAGGTTTCAATGGAGAAATCTTATTTAATATGCAAAATGGCAATTTCAATATGAATACAAATTGGAATACCAACTCAAAAGTTACCTTTGAAAATGTAAATACCTTTAATAATCATGGAAACATACAAACAACAAATATGTTAGCAGTTAAATCAAAAAAACTTAATAATAATGGTCATACCTTAGGAGGGAAAAAAGCTTTATGGATTAAATCAGACCAGATAGATAATACAGGGAAATTTGTTTCTGATACAGGGGTAACTCTTGAAATGAATCAAGATCTTAACTATAAATCAGGGGGAGTTACAATTGAATCTGGAAGAGATATGACCTATATTGATATAGGTGAACATACATTTACAGTTAATAAACACCTTTATGGACATTGGTTAATGTTAGGTGCTAAAGATATTATTAATAATGGGAAAGCTATCTCTGGTAGTGCTCTTTCTTTAGGTGCAAGTAATAAATTTGAGAATAAAAGTGGAGGTCTTATCTATGGAGATAGAGTAAGTGTTAAAGGAGGAAAAACTTTAATAAATGCGCCTTCTAGCACTATTTATGGTAATGTCAATGC
Source organism: Campylobacterales bacterium (assembly GCA_025800305.1). Taxonomy (GTDB): domain Bacteria; phylum Campylobacterota; class Campylobacteria; order Campylobacterales; family SZUA-545; genus JAOXRY01. Next base: position 6,459 of record JAOXRY010000143.1, read on the forward strand.
AATCACTATGTCTGATGATTTTCAAAATAGTGGAAAGATAGAATCAAAAAAATTTATCTGGCTAAAAGGTCCTTATACAAAAAATAATAGTGGTTCAAAAGTATCATCTAAAGGTAATATAAGAACTTCAGGGACAGTGGATAACTATGGAACTATCCTTGCAGAAAAGAAGATCTTTGTTGGTGGACCTCTTGATAACAAAGGAAGTAAAGCAGAAAATGCCGATGTAACTTTATCAAATCAAAAAGGAGGTGGAACCTTAGGAAGTGTTAATCTCTCTGCTGGTGTGAAAGAAAAAAGTGTTGTTGACCCTCTTGCTTATCTAAATCTTGTCTCAACAGGAACAAACACAATCAATTATCAACTAGATGAGATAGAACAACAAGATAAGAGTCTTACGCAAGAAAGTAGTGCCACTTCTACTGATACTACTTTAGATGAAAATAGCAAGATTACAGCAAAAGATGTCTCTATAGATAGTGATCCAAAAGAAGTGGCAAATGTTCCAACCTCTGGTGATAATACTCAAACGCTAGAAGTGGATAATTACAAGATGGGAGATGTTACAAACATTAATCAAATGTTTAAAATTAATGAGAATCTTAATAAAGAAAAAAATTACATTATTGAAAGTAGAGTAGAGTTTACAGATGTGAATAAGTTAATGGGGTCAAAATACTTCCTAGACAAGATAGGGTATTCAATTGATGATGAGGTAAAGAATCTTGGAGATAATTTTGTTGAACAGAAAATCATTTTTGATTCTGCAACAACAGCAGGGGTTGATGTTGGCTCAACCAATGAAGACTA
>JAOXRY010000151.1 GCA_025800305.1 Campylobacterales bacterium
TTCAGTTCTTGTTTACTCTGGCAATTTAATTTCGCAACATATTGTTTTGATAGTTGATATGAGTTATGTCCATTTTTAATGCTTTATCAGAAATATAGCTATGTTATAGCAATAGATATTCCTTTTAAGCAATTTAAATGATACTCATTATAATAATCAATTTAAAAAAAATAAAAAATCCGATTATCTAAGTAAGTTTAAATTTATATAAAAAGAAGGAAGTTTTAATGAAAAAAATTGTTTTTAGTTTGCTAATGCTAATTACATTAAGTCATGGTTTAAGTCAATGGAATAAGGATAATGTATGGTTTTTTCAAAAAGTATGGTCTAATACAGGTGGAACTGAAGATGTTTCAAATCGTAATGTATATATAACAGAAAATCCCCATACAGGAGATGTTCAGTTTTCATTAGATGTAATGGGAACTTATACAAATATACATAGAGTCAGATATAAAATAAATAATACAGGTTCTTGGAATTATATTTTTGAAATGCGGAGTGAAGCTATTCATAAAGATTGGGATAATATCGTAGATGGATGGAAATATATTTATGAAATCAAAGATACTCAACCGGGAAATGATTATATAGTACAGGTTATAGTAAATAACTCTTTAGAAGATTGGACAATTATTGATGCTAAAAATCCTCCTAATCCGAATTGTACAGGTTGTCATGCAAAATGGGGAAATAAAAAACTATTCTAAAAAGAAGACCTGATCAATACTTTAGAAAAAGAAGTAGAAAATATAAAGATTTTTCTACTTCTAAATCAATTAAAATAAAACTTTCAATTCTTTTCAATTATTAACAAAATAGAAGAGCAATTATAGATAAAATTATAAAGCTTCTAATTTTTCACTCTATATTTTTATTGAGTTCCAATTCTAGAATAAAAATCAGTACCATTTTAGTATAATATCCAGCATTATGAAAGGATTATTTTTATGGTTAAATTAGGTGTTGTAGGCGTTGGAACTGTTGGTGTAAGTGTTATAAAAATTTTAGAAGAGAATAAAGATATTATTAGTGCCAGAGCAGGAAAAGAGATTAAAGTTGTAAAGGGTATTGCTAAGAATCTTTCTAAAGATAGAGGTGTTAGCACTCCAATTACAGATAATTATAAAGACGTAACAGAAGATAAAGATATTGATATTGTAGTTGAACTTATGGGTGGTGTTGAAGAGCCTAAAGAAGTGGTTGAAAGTGCACTGAAAAATGGTAAATCAGTTGTAACTGCAAACAAAGCACTTTTGGCTTACCATAGATATGAATTGGAAGATTTAAGTGGTGATAATGCTCTTGCGTATGAGGCAAGTGTTGCTGGTGGTATTCCGATTATTAAATCTTTAAGAGATGGTTTAAGTGCAAATCATATTGAGAGTATTAAAGGGATTATCAACGGTACTTGTAACTATATGCTTACAAAAATGACAAATGAGGGTGTTGATTTCGATGAGATCTTAAAAGAGGCTCAAGATCTAGGATATGCTGAAGCAGATCCGACATTTGATATTGGTGGTTTTGATGCGGCTCATAAGCTTCTTATTCTAGCTAGTATCGCTTATGGAATTGATGCTAAACCAGAAGATATTTTAATTGATGGTATTGAAGAGATTACAAGTGAAGATATCAATTTTGCAAAAGAGTTTGGATACGCTGTTAAGCACCTAGGAATTGCTAAAAAAGTTGGAGATAAAGTAAGTTTAAGAGTTCATGCTGCTTTAGTTCCAAAAGGTGAGATGATTGCAAAAGTTGATGGTGTTATGAATGGTGTTTCTGTAATTGGAGATAAGGTTGGTGAGACGATGTATTATGGTCCAGGAGCTGGTGGTGACGCTACTGCTAGTGCTGTGATTTCTGATATTATTGATATTGTAAGAGGAAATAAAACAGCTCCAATGCTTGGATTTAAGAAATCTTTGGAGAGAGGTTTAACTCTTATGGCAAAAGATGAGATTGAGTCTGAGTATTACATTAGACTTCTTGTAAAGGATGAGACGGGGGTTCTTTCGGATCTGACATCTGTATTTGCCAAACACCAGATTTCAATTGGAACAGTTTTACAAAAAGAGAGAGGAGAGAGTGCAAATCTTTTCCTTTCAACTCATATGGCAAAAGAGAAAGATCTAATGGCAGCTCTTAATGAAATTGAGAGTCTAGGTTCTGTAGAGGACAAGCCAGTAATGATAAGAATCGAAAGATAATTTTTAAAAGTATTTAAGAGGAAGAAAATAGTGAAAACAGTCAGTAGTGTTTGTACTTATTGTGGGACAGGGTGCGATATCTTGGCAGATATTGAAGATAATACTATACAGAAGATCTATGCTAAAAAAGATGGTGAAGTTAGTGAGGGTAAGCTATGTATAAAGGGGAAAGAGGGATATGAGTATCTTTATTCTTCAAACAGAATTAAAAATCCTAGAGTTAAAAAATCTTTTATAGAAAAAAATAGAGCTAGCTTTCCAAAAGAGATCCAAGATAAACTATTTTTACTCCACTCTTATGATAATGATTTTTATGAGTGTGACCTTGATATTGCTATTAAGCTTGCTGGATGGAAGATAAAAGAGATTCTAGGAAAATATGGAAGTCACAAAACTTGCTGTATTGGTGGAGCTAGAACCAGTAATGAAAATGCTTACTTTTTTAATAAGTTTGCAAGAGAATACTTAGAAACTCCTCATATTGACTGTTGTGCAAGGATCTGTCATGCTCCATCTTTAGCTGGCCTTAAAAGAACAGTAGGAGAGGGTGCTGCTACTAATCCTTTTGAGAGTATTTATAAGACAGATTTTATTTTGATTATTGGCTCGAACACAACAGAGGCTCATCCTATTGTTGCTTCAAAAATCAGTAGAGCAATTAAAAAAGGAGCTAAGTTAGCTGTTGTTGATGTGAGAGAGACAGCTATTATGAAACAAGCTGATTATAAGCTTGTGATTCCTTATGAGACAAATTTATTAACTGTAAATAAGATGGCTCAGTATATTTTAGAAAATAACCTACAAGATGATGAGTTTATTAAAAATAGATGTGAAGGTTTTGATGAGTACAAAAAAGAACTTCTAGCAGAAGAACTTCAAAGTTTTGCTAACCTTGAAGGGTATGAAGATTTAGAAGAGACTGTAAAAGAGGTTGCTAAAATTTACGCACAATCTAATTCTATGATTCTTTGGGGATTAGGTGTTTCTGAACATATTGATGGAAGTGACACAGTTTCAGCATTTTCAAACCTTGCGCTCCTTACTGGAAATGTAGGAAAGGAAGAAGCAGGGCTAATGCCTTTAAGAGGACAAAATAATGTACAAGGTGCCTGTGATATGGGTTGTCTTCCATATTATGACCTTGGATATTCACAGCCTAAAGAAGAAGGTTTAAAAACCCCAGACTTAATCGATGAGATGATAGAGGGAAATATTAAATTTCTTTACAATATGGGAGAAGATATAGCCCATGTTCATCCTAACTTAAACAAAGTTCACAAAGCATTTGAAAAGCTAGAGTTTATTGTTGTAAATGAACTTTTTCCAAATGAGATTACAAAGTTTGCAGATATTGTTTTTGGTGTAAAAAGCCAGTATGAAAAGCAAGGTGTATATACTAATGCAGAACGAAGAATTAAATTAACCAATCCTCTGTATGAAAATAGTATTCCTGATGATTGGGAGATCTTTTTACAGATAGCAAGAGAGTTAGGAAAAGAAGGGAACTATGTCTCTTCTGAAGATATTTGGAAAGAGGTTCAGACTAAAAAGCCAGAGAGATATGGTGGTGCAAGTTATGAGCGATTAAAACAAAGAGATGACAAAGGAATGCAGTGGCCAATTCCTGATGATGATACGCCACATCTACACCTAACCAAGTTCTCTACAGAAAATGGCCTTGGAAAATTCCTCTATAGAAGATGGGAAAAACGAGGTCATGTTGTATCACTTGAAACAAAAGATGGACAGTTTTACCTAACAACAGGAAGAATTATCGAACACTATAACAACGCAGCACAGACAAAAGAGAGCGAGAAGCTTTGGAATAGACACAATGAGGATATTTTACTTGTGTCAGATCTTGATAACTTTGATGAAGAGAAAAGATATATTTTAAAGTCAGCTTTTGGTGAGACAAGACCTTTGAAAATCAAGATTACCAATAAGATAAAAAAAGGAACAATGTTTACATCTTTTCACCATTCAAAAAGTAAGGTTAACTTCTTGTTTGGTGATGAAAGTGATTCATTAACAAAAACAGCAAAATTTAAATCAATTGAAGTAGAGATTATTAGTGGAGTTTGATATAGAGATCTCATTAAAAAAGAAGAAGCTGTTAAACTCCAGTTTCACCCTTAATGACTCACTGGCTATTGTAGGTATGAGTGGAAGCGGGAAGAGTCTTACTTTAAAAGCAATTCTTGGAATGGTTCCAAAAGATATGGAGAGTAAGGTTAACATTGATTCCGAGTATCAACTGAAAAACGGCGAAAACCTCTCTTTCATTCCTCAAAACCCTTTCACATCATTAAATCCAATGGGAAAAATTAAAGACCAGTTTTTTTGTGAAGAAAAAAAAGCTATTGAACTATTAAAGGCTGTTGGATTAAATGAGGAGATCTTAGAGAGATTTCCAGCACAATTGAGTGGTGGACAACTTCAACGTGCAATTATTGCAATTTCATTGGACTATGAACCAAAACTTTTACTTTTAGATGAGCCAACAACAGCTCTTGACTATGATTCTAAAGATAAGGTTCTACAGGTAATTAAAGATCTTCATAAAGAGTACGGATTTAAGATGATCTTTGTAGCACACGATATACCTGCTGTCTCTTCAGTTTGTGAAGATCTTTTGGTTTTAAAAGATGGAGAGATTATCGAGTTTGGAAAGATGGATGAAGTGTTAGAAAATCCTAAAGAGGCTTATACAAAAGAGCTTATAAATTCAGGTTTTAAAGATAGACAATGGCGAAAATAATCCGTAAAAATTGGAAACTAATTCTTGTTGTAAAGATTGCTTTAGGAACTTTAGCTGGAGGGATTTTTGCGTTTTACATCGGATTTAATATTTACAAAGGTGATATTGATAAAGTAGTTTACTATACTCCAAAATTAACTACTCAGATCTATGATGCTCACGGAGAGTTGATTGCTAATCTTTTTGATGGTGAACATAGAACCTATGTCCATTTTGATGATATTCCACCAAGAGTTATTGAAGCAATTGTTGCTATTGAAGATACAAGTTTTTTTGAACATCCTGGAGTAAATTTCGAAGCGATTTTTAGAGCAGCTTATAAGGTGATTGTAGCAAGAAAAGCAGTTGAAGGTGCAAGTACAATTACCCAACAAGTTGTTAAGAATCTTCTTCTTACAAGAGAAAAAACAATCACAAGAAAAGCAAAAGAGGCTATTTTAGCACTTAAAATTGAAAGAGTATTAACAAAAGAGCAGATTTTAGAGAGATATCTTAATGAGATCTATTTTGGTCATGGATATTATGGAATTAAAACAGCAGCAAAGGGATACTTTAGAAAAGAGTTAAAAGATCTAACTTTAAAAGAGGTAGGTATTTTAGTTGGACTTCCAAGAGCTCCTAGTTTTTATGATCCAACAAAGCATAAACTTCACTCATCTGCAAGAGCAAATCTTGTTGTAGGAAGAATGTATAAGTTAGGTTGGATAAATCAAAGCGAGTATGAAGAGGCAATTAATGAAGATCCGGTAGTTTATTCAGATAGCAGAACTTTAAATAAAGCTCCATATATTGTTGATTATGTAACAGCACAGATGACACCAGAGTATCCAGATTTTAAAAGTGGTGGATATATTGTTAATACAACTATAGATCTAAAAGCTCAGGAGTTAGCAAGAGAAGCGATGACGTATGGTTATGAAAAAACCTATAAAAGAATCAAAAGGTTTATTGCAAAAGAAGATAATAAAAAATATGAAGAGTATCTAATTAAATTAGGAGAATATAACGCTTTAGTAGAAGATACAAAGTTTAAAATCAGAGAGACCTTGGCTGGAGAAGATAATATTAGTGTTAATGGTGTTCTTCTATCTTCTTTAAATATCAAAGAAGATAGTAATTTTACAAAAATCTTTGAAGTAGATCTAAACATTACCAAACCACAAGAGTATGTTCAAATTGATGAGAATCAGACTTTAAATAGATTAGATAGTTTTAATGGTGCTTTAGTATCTATGAAGCAAGAGAGTGGTGAGATTGTTGCAATGGTTGGTGGTGTTGATTATAAAAAGAGTAATTTTAACCGTGCAGTTCAGACAAAAAGACAGGTGGGAAGTTCTTTTAAACCATTTCTTTATATGTCATCATTTGATTTAGGATACGCTCCTTCATCACTTATTCCTGATATTTCTAGAACTTATAAGTTTCAAATCGATGAAAACACAGAACGAGTTTGGAAACCTTCTAACTATGAAAACAATTTTGTTGGTTTAATGACAGAGAGAGAAGCTATGATCCACTCTAGAAACTTAGCAACAATTAATCTTGTAACAGGAGTTGGATTAAAGCCAATTTTGGAAAAGCTTGATGATTATGGGTTTGAAGGACTTCCAAGAGATCTCTCCATCTCCTTAGGATCTTACTCTTTACCTCCAATTACTTTAAGTAAGCACTATACTGCAATTTCAAACTATGGTGTGATGGTTGAACCTAGAATTGTTAACTCTATAACAGATAGATTTTTGCAAGTCAAAGAGTTTGAACCTGTAAAAACAAGGGTTACAACAGAGGGACAATCTTATTTAATGGTTGATGTTTTAAGAGATGTTGTAAGACGTGGAACAGGAAGAAGAGCAAGGGTTAAAGGAAGTGAAGCTGCTGGAAAAACAGGAACTACCAATGATTATAGAGATGCATGGTTTTGTGGTTTTACACCAAGTCTTCAGACAATAGTTTGGTTTGGTAATGACAACTACTTACCAATAGCAGATAAAGAATCAGGTGGTAAGGTAGCAGGTCCAGTATTTCAAAAATTTAATAATGAATATCTAAAAGTTCACCCAGAGTTTAAAAGAAAATTTGAAAGACCTGATAGTGTCTATGAAGTTAGACTACCAAACGGTAAAAAAGAGATCTTTACAGATATCTCAAAACCACCAAAACGAAAAGCAGTTCAAAACGAAAAGCAAGATCTACTGTTTTAGAACGCTAACCGATTAAAAGATACAATAGGAAAATAAGAGCAACTAGTTGCGAGGGCACTCCGGTTCGGAGTCCTTTGCTGAGCTTCGCTCAGAAAAGGAATAAATATGGAAAAAGCATATAAATTATTAGCAGTACAAGAGAAAATTTCCAATAAAGAAGCAAAAAAATTAATTGATGATGGGTATGTATTTCATACAGGAAGAAAGATAAAAATCGCAAGAGCTGATATGCCTTTGAATACAGTATTTAAGATCCATAAACCTAAAGATTCTAAGGTTCTTTATGAAGATAAAGATCTTATAGCTGTAGAAAAACCTTTTGGTGTCAATAGTTACGATTTGGAGAAAAAGTATAAAGCTGAACTAATCCATAGGCTAGATAAAACAACCAGTGGAATTGTTCTTCTTTCAAAAAATGAAGAGTTTAAAAATAAGGCTGTTGAAGAATTTAAAGCCCAGAGAGTGAAAAAAGAGTACATCGCTATCGTCAATGGTACTTTTGCTGAAACTATGACAATAGAAGAGCCAATTATGACTACAAAAGGTAGTGGTGTTGCAAGAAGTAGGGTGGATAAGTTTGGAAAAGAAGCAACAACTATTGTTACACCTTTGGAAGTTTTAGAAAAGAAGACAAAACTAAAAGTTGAGATCTTAACAGGAAGAACCCATCAGATTAGAGTACACCTTCAACACGTTGGATTTCCTATTTTAGGAGATACTGCTTATGATGGACGAGACGCTAAAAGAATTTTTCTACACGCCCATAAAATCGCAATTTTTGATAAAGAGATTACTTCACCAGAACCAAAAGAGTTTACACTATCTGAATAATAAAAAGACCTAAGAGAATCATAAAGATAGGAGCTATAAAGTTAAGGTAAAAAATTGCCTTTTCAAAGTTTCCTATTTTACTTCTTGAATAAGTTGATAAGATTCCAATAAGAGAGATTGTAATTCCCATCCCTATGCTCATAGCAAGGGCAGCTAAGATCCCTATATAGATTTTTTTAAGAAGGAGTGTAAATATAATAATTGTCATAGCACCAGGACAAGGGACAATTCCAATGGCTATTGCTGTTTGATAAAAGTTTCCATTTTCTACATCTTTTTCAGTAGAACAACATTTTTTATGAGAATATGCCTCATATAGAAGATATAGACCAATAAGAATAATCAAAACACCAGAGAACTGATAGATGTATCCATAAAAAGTATCAAAGTTTTTACTGAAAAATCCCTTGATAAAAAAGTAGATTCCATAAGTTGCAACAAGTGCAGAGAGTGCATGGAAAATAGCTATAAAAAATCCCATATGAATAGCACTTTTTATAGAGGAGTTTTTACTTAAAAAATAACTGGCAACAACAGCTTTTCCATGACCAGGACCAATTGCATGGACAATACCATAGAAAAAAGAGATTCCCAAAACAAAAAGTATTGATTCTAAGGTCAAATCCGCTCTTAAAGCAGATGTTATTTCACTGGTAAGATCTTTTTGATACATTGTTAGTTGATAAATAAATCTATTAAAGAGTTCCACTATCTAATCCTTATTATTGATGCTTTTCCAAAATAAAACTCTCCATTTATATCTTTTATTTTATGAGAAGTCTCTACATCAGAAAGAATTTTAATATTTTTTTTATCAAGAACCATTGCAATATAGTTTTCTTTATCTATGGAAAAGACCTGAAGGAGGTCACTGCTTTTAATTGGTTGATTAATCTCAACAGTATAGTTATACACAAGAAGGTTATTTTTTATTTCAGGTAAAAAATCTTTTCCTTTAATTTTTACTTTTTTGTTATTTAACTTTATCTCACACATATATCCATATTTAGCAATTCCTGTAAAAGACTCTTCTGTAATAAAATCTCTCTCTTTTTTATCAAATTTTCCATCTTTATTTAAATCAAAATCATTGATATAGTAGAGGGATGTCATCTCATCAAAAATCCATTTTATACGAACATCTTTTATTTTTTTTTCTTCAATAGTAACGGTATAAGAGGTTACAACAAATACATGAGGATGGCTTAAAATCTTTGATAGAGAAAGAAAAAAGACGATAAAAATAAAACGCATTTCAAAAAAAAGCAAATTACTTTCCAAGAAAATTAATAATGATTATCAAAATTAAGGAAAAACTAAGAATAATAACCCTATAATTCTGATATTGATTATCAAAATAAGGAAATAAAGATGTCAGTTTTAGTACTTGGTGGTGACCAAATAATACAAATAAGAAAAATTTTAGAACAGTATGGGGCAACTAAAATTAAACATTGGGACTTAAGAAATAAAGCAACTGCAACAAGAAAAGATATTCCAAATGGAGTAGATTACGTTGTTATGCTTACATCATTCATCAATCACAATGCAATGAAGTATTTTAAATCTCAAGCAAAGAAAAGAAATCTAATGGTAATTCCCGCACAAAGAAATATCCAAAGTCTTCAGTGTGAGTTAGAAAAAAGATTTGACAATGGCTGTTTTGACTGCCCAGTAAATGGGAAATGTAACTAAGGAAAAGCTATGTCAGTAAATAACATGAAAGATATGATGGATCTATTATCAATGGAAGATAATGGAGTGACGATGATCTGTAAATGTTGTGGAAAAAAAGTCTCTGTCTGTTTAGATGGAAGTATCCAAAAGACAAAAAAAGAGTGTAATGAGATGGAGTTTTATCCTAGTGAGGTAAAAACCATAGCATTTGGAATTTGCGGTTTTTGTAAAAGTAAAGATCTATAAGGAAGAGCCATGTGTTTTAATGAGTGCACAAATGTGATGAAATGCAAAGAAAAAAATCTTCAAGATAGTTTCTATGACTTTGTATTTAATAAAATCTCCTTTGATAAAAGAGAGAGATTTGTAGAGAAAAATGGTGACTCTATAGATATTACACCTTACAACAGTGAAGGGGTAAAAGTTGTTCCTGTGTGGAAACATCTAAATGTAGAGGATCTAGATATTCAAGATGATATGGAAAGAGCCGCAGAAATAATATTGGAAAGTGAATCAAAGTGTGTTTATTTTGTCTATCCAAAAAATGACAATTTTAAAAAACATATACAGATAAAAATTCCAGAGTTGGAAGAGATGTATGCCAACGACTACATGATAAAAGTTGTTCCATACTCATTACATGATAAAATCAAGCAAGGGAGTTAAGATGAAGAAAAATCTCATCAAACCAACCGGTTGCACTTGTTAATAAAATTATAAAACATTTACCATCTAAAAATAGTGTTGGTAAACACAAAGCTTCAAAGCGGGGTTTATCCCGCTTTTTTTATTTAAAATCAAAGGAAAAAAATGAAAAAAATCTCTCTACTGTTATTTGTTATTTCTCTAAGTTTTTTACAAAGTGAAGAAAAATTAGAACGATTGGTTTTAAGTGGACCTTTTGCCAGTGTTTCTCATCCATTGGTTCATATGGTTGAAAGTGGAGCCTTAAAAGATGTAGCTAAAGAGGTTGAGTTTAGACTGTGGAAAAATCCAGATGAATTAAGAGTTATAACGATACAAAAAGGTGCAGATTTTGTTGCTGTTCCTACCAATGTTGGTGCTAATCTTCACAATAAAGGTGTTGAAATTGAACTTTTAAACGTCTCTGTTTGGGGTATTTTAGGAATGGTTACTAGAGATCCTAATTTAAAAACATTGGCAGACTTTAAAGGAAAAGAGATAGCAATGCCTTTTAGAAGTGATATGCCTGATATTCTTTTTGGTGAGGTAGCAAAACAGCAAGGGCTAAATCCTAAGAAAGATTTTAAACTTAGATACGTTTCTTCTCCTGTTGATGCTATGCAGATGCTTATAATGAGAAGAGTCGATCATGCTTTACTAGCAGAACCTGCAATCTCTATAGCTTTAAGAAAAACAAAATCTTTTCCGATGAAGATAGTTGCACCTGATATTTATAGAAGTGTTAACTTACAAAAGGAGTGGGGAAAAGTATTTAAAACAGAGGCAAAAGTTCCTCAAGCAGGTATCGCATTTTTAGGAGGAACAAAAGGAAAAGAGCATTTAATTGAAAGATTCAACCAAGAGTACAAAAAATCTCTAGCTTGGTATAAAGCCAATCCTAAAAAAGCAGGAGAGTTGGTAGTAAAGTATATGCCAATGCTTCAAGCAGAAGGTGTAGCTGATTCAATTCCCAACGTAAATTTAAATGTTGTCTCAGCAAAAGAAGCAAAAAAAGATCTAGAGTTTTTCTTTGAGATCTTAAAAAAGAGTAATCCTAAATTATTAGGAGGTAACCTACCTGATGATAGTTATTATAGGTAAGGTTTGATTTAGATAATAATTATCAACACTAATTAAAAGTTAAGATAAATCGGAGTAACATCCATACATAAGTTTATAAAGGGAAACAGATGAATATTTCAAGAGGAAAACTATTAGTTACAACACTTAGTGCTGTTGCTGTAATGGGACTTACAGGTTGTATGAATAACCCATCACCATCAAGTGATAAAGGGACATTTTTAGAGGCTTATTCTAATATAGCTTTAGATAACTATAGTGATGCATTAGCAGATGCAAAAGCTTTACAAAAAGCAATAGATAATTTTGCTAAAAAGCCAACTACAAAAAGTCTAAAAGAAGCAAAAGCTGCATGGCTAACATCAAGAGAGTCTTATGGACAGTCTGAGATCTTTAGATTATCAAACGGACCAATTGATGCAGAAGAAGGCTGGGTTGCTGATATGTATGGTGCATTGGAAGGACAGATTAATGCTTGGCCTTTAGACGAGAATATGATTGATTACACTAAAAACGCTAAGGGAAAAAGAACAAAAGGGAACATCATCGATTCAAGAGGAATGTTTAACCCTGGTGGAGAAGATAGTAAAGCTGTAAATGTAGATAACATTACAGTTGAAGCAATTACAGAGTTAAATGAAAATGGTGGTGAAGCTAATGTTGCAACAGGTTATCATGCAGTAGAATTTTTACTTTGGGGACAAGATCAAGACTATAGTTCATTTGTAAAAGATGGTATTACAAAAGGTGCTTTAAAAGCTGGAGGAAGACCACTTAAAGATTTTACAAAAAATAGAAATGCAAAAAGAAGACTTGCTTATTTAAAAGCTGCTACTTCTAAGATTGTTTCAGATCTAGAAGTTATTACAGGTGCTTGGGAAAAAGGTGGCTGCCAAACAGATGGTAAAGGTTGTTACAGAGAAGCTTTCTTAGGAAAAGGGAAAAATCCAATCTCTGCTACAGAAGCTAAAAAACAAGTATTTGCTGGTATGGGCGTATTTATCAAATCTGAACTGGCAAATGAGAGAATTGCAGTAGCTGTTTTAACTCCAAGTGAAGAAGATGAACACAGTTGTTTTTCAGATAATACTCACAGAGACATCGTAACTAATTACCAAGGTTTTAAAAACATTTTAATGGGGACATACAAAGGTGTTGACTATGGTAAAGCGCCAATTGATATGGTAAGTGGTGCTGACAAAAAAAGAATAATGGAGTTAATCTCTAAAATTGAGACTAAAATTGCTTCAATTAACTCTTTAGCAGAAACTAGTAGACACTTTGACTATCAAATTAGACCAAATGATCCTCAAGCAAAAGTTATTGTTAAGCTTAAAAATGAGCTTAGAAAGCTTGGTGATGAGATGGTTCATGTTGCAAAAGCAAATGGAATTAATTTAACAGTTGATGATGTGACTGATGCAGAAGAGACTAAACTTTAGTCTTTTTGTAGGATTAGTAGTCTTAATGACTACTAATCTTATAGCACATGAAAAGATAGATAAAAAATACATCGTAAAAGGTGTTGGAAAAAAACTTTTAACAAAACCAATTGATGGTTTAAATGATCAAGAACTGGATACTTTTATCCTAGGAAAAAGTTTTTTTAGAATACCTTGGGTGGAAGCTCCTAGTGCAACTACAGCAAGAGATGGATTAGGTCCTCTTTTTAACGCAAATACCTGTATAACCTGTCATCCAAATAATGGAAGAGGAACTGTTTTTAATAAAAATGGAAATCTTAGTCGTGGATATGTTGTAAGATTGTCAATCCCTTCTAATGGAAGTAAAGATCATAAAAAACAATTAAAATACAATGGGTTTGTAGGAGAACCTACTTATGGAGGACAAATTAGTATTAATGGAGTTTTTGGAGTTCCATTTGAGGCTAGACCAACTTTAAAATATGAAGATAAGATTGTTACATATCCAGATGGAGAAAAGGTAGTTTTAAAAAAGCCTATTGTCGGATTAAAAGATCTTAACTATGGAGAGCTTCATAAAAATACATCAATTTCCAATAGGTTAGCTCCACAACTTGTAGGACTTGGACTTTTAGACAAATTGACAGATGAGCAGATCTTAAAAAATCAAGATATAGAGGATAAAGATGGTGATGGGATTTCAGGAAAAGCAAATATTGTCTACTCCCCAGAGTTTAAAGACTTTAGAGTTGGAAGATACACATGGAAAGCTAGTGCTCCAACAATAGTTCATCAAACAGCAGGAGCTGCCAATAATGATATGAGTTTGACAAACTATCTTTTTCCTAATGAGAACTGTACCTCTTCTCAAAAAAAGTGTTTAAAAGCGCCAAAAGGTGATAGTAGGATAGCAAAGTTTGATCTTCCAAAACAAAGAGTCCAGGCTATTAGTTTTTATCTAAAAAATTTAAAAATACCAGAATCAAAGATTGTAGAAAAAAGAGGAGAAAAACTTTTTTCTCAAATTGGTTGTGGTAAGTGCCATACTCCAAAGTACAAATTGGCTGATGGAAATACAATCAGACCATTTACAGATCTTCTTCTTCATGATATGGGAGATGAATTAAGTGATGGAAGAGATGAGTTCTTAGCCAATAAAAATGAGTGGAGAACCCCTCCTCTTTGGG
>JAOXRY010000164.1 GCA_025800305.1 Campylobacterales bacterium
CTCTACTTCTCTTAGGTTATTTTTAGGTGTAATTGTCATCTTGATACTTTCAAAACCAACACTCTCTATATATTTTTCAATTTTCTCATCTGCCCACTCAATAAAGTGAAAACCACTATTATCAAGCTCTTCTCCTAAGCCTAAAGAGAAAAATTCATCACTTCCAGTTCTGTAGATATCATAGTGATACACCTTATTTTGATAATTGTTCATAATAGAAAAGGTTGGTGATGAGGTTTCTGTAATGCCAAGTGATTTTGAGAACTCTTTCACAAAGGTAGATTTTCCAGCACCTAGATCTCCGTTAAGTAGTACAATAGTTCCGTCTTTATAGTTTTCTATTAAGTAATCACTTACTGGTTTTAGATCTTTTGGTTCCTTTGCTTTAAAAATCATAGCTTATTTGAAACCTCTATAACTTTTTTTAGAATCTCTATAGCTTTTTTGCTGTTTATCATCTCTTTGGCTATCTCAATTCCTTCTCTAAAATCTCTAGCGATACCAGAGGTAATCAAACTTCCAGCACTATTGATTAAAACTATATCTCTTTTTTCATTTTTAATTGAACCATTTAGAATACTTTGTGTGATTCCAGCATTTTCTTTTGCTTCACCACCTTTAATTGCTTCTAAAGAAGATCTTCTAAACCCATATTCTTCAGGGTCAATTTCAAAATTTCCAATAACCCCATTACTAAGAATTGAAGCGTATGTTATATCGCTAAGAGAGATCTCATCAAGACCGTCATTGCTACTTACAACCATAGCATCTGTTGAACCTGTTGCTTTAAGAACTTCTGCCATTGTTTTCGTGTAGCTTTTATCAAATACACCTATAAATTGTTTTTTTATATCTGCTGGATTTGTTAAAGGTCCCATAATATTAAAAATTGTTCTGTGTGACAGAGATTTTCTAAGTGGCATTACAAATCTCATTGCAGGATGGTGCTTCTGTGCAAAAAGAAAGGCAAATCCTGTCTCTTCCAATAGTTTTGATTGTTGTTCTAAAGATAGATCTAAGTTCATCCCAAGTGCTTCAAGCATATCAGCACTTCCAGATTTACTTGTTATAGATCTGTTTCCGTGTTTTGCAACATACAGTCCTGCTGCAGCTAAAATAAAACTTACAGTTGTTGAAATATTAAAGCTTCCACTTTTATCTCCACCAGTTCCACAGTTATCAAATAGTTTGTCTTTTATTGAATTATCAACGTCAAGTTTAATAGAGTGAGCTCTCATTGTTTCAACTGCAGCTTGTATCTCTTCTACTGTCTCTCCTCTTTCATAAAGTGAAACTAGAAGATCTTTTCCTTCGTCTTCGCTAAGCTGTCCTGTAAATAGTTTTTCAAAAATATCTTTTGCTTCTGTATAGGTCATTACAGTTCCTTGACGAATTGGTCTTTTTTACTTTTTGGTATTGTCTTTGTGTTAGGAATTTGTAATACTTCAAAAGTTTCAACTCTGCCATCAAGATATTTAAACTCAATTTTATCGCCAACTTTTACATCTTTAGATGCTTTAGTAGCGACCTCATTAAGAAACACAGCATTGTGTTTAATCATATCTTGAGCAATGGCTCTTCTTTTAGTAAGATTCACCGCATTTATATATTTGTCTATTCTCATAAAACCCCTAATTAACTGTTGGGTATTTTATCAGAATTTTTATTAAAGAACTTAAAATTGGATTGATTTTTGCTTATAGGCGGATTTTTTGGAAAAAATAGTAACAGAAAGTGTGGTAGAATTATACCTTTTAAAATATTAAAAAGTAAAAAAATGAGTACAGTTTCCACCTATATAGACAAAATAAATCAACTCTATCAGACAGGGACAGCAACGGAACATAGTTATAGACCAGATCTGAAAGTTATGTTAGATGAGATCGTTAATAATTCTAATATCCAGGTAATCAACGAAGCTAAAAGAATCAGAAATGTAGGAGCACCTGATTATCATATAAAAAAGGGAGAAATACCAATAGGCTATATCGAAGCCAAAGATATTGGTATGGAAGATCTAGAAGGTAAAAAGAAGAATAAAGAGCAGTTTAATAGATATAAAAATGCCCTTGACAATCTTATTATCACAGACTATTTAGAGTTCTATTTTTACAAAAACGGAGAATTTATTCAAAAGATCTCTATAGCAAAGATAGAAGAGAATCAGATCAAACCAATAGAGGAGAACTTCC
>JAOXRY010000243.1 GCA_025800305.1 Campylobacterales bacterium
ATTATCTATATATTTATAAATCTGTAGCAGAGCAACATGGCTTAAGATATATTGAACTTCCTGAAAAAGTTTCTCTAAAGTCTAATAAATACAAAGATTTTTATAAACAAGCAACTTTTAAAATCAATGGTAAAAAACCAGGACAATGGATAACTAAAAAAGGTGCTCCTATGGTTTATGGTATTACAATAGCTGAAGGTGCAGGAAACCTTGTTAACAAACTTGGAGCAAAAAGATTTGTTAATTTTGTATTATCAAAAGAGGGGCAAAAAATTATGGCTAGAAATGGTCAAGGTGTAATCGCTCCAGCTAAAATTACTGGTAATGGAAGTATTTTAAAGTAGATGAGTTATATAAACCTTCAAAACATTTCATGCTCTTTTGATGGCTTTGTTTTAGATAAAGCCTCTTTAGATATTGAGAAAAACGACTACTTTGTTCTTCTTGGAAAAAGTGGAAGCGGAAAGACTCTTGTATTAGAGACTATAGCTGGACTTAACCTTGTTGAAGGCAGTGTCTTATTTGCAGGTGAAAATATTACAAACCTTCCTCCTGAAAAGAGGGAGGTTGGTTTTGTTTATCAAGATTTTGCTCTTTTCCCTAACCTAAATGTAGAAGAAAATATCAAGTTTGCAGGACGATATTCTAAAGAGCCTCATGATGAGGTTTACTACCAAGGACTTATTGATTTTTTAGGGCTTAAAAAACTTCTAAAAAGGGATGTAGATGGACTTTCAGGTGGAGAGAAACAAAGAATAGCAATAGCAAGAGCCTTATACTCTAAGCCTAAGATCTTACTACTTGATGAACCATTAAGTGCGATAGATCCAACACTTAGAAACTCAATTATGAAATCATTAAAAGAGATTCATAAACACTATAATTTAACAACAATCCATGTAACTCATAATTTTCGTGAAGCTTCTTATTTAGCTGATAAAATTGCCATATTGATTGATGGAAAAGTAAAGCAAATCGGTGAAGTTGAAGAGGTACTAAACTCTCCAGCCTCTATAGATGTTGCAAAGTTTCTAGGGTTTAAAAATATCTTTTCAACAGAGCTATTAGAAGGAGAATTTGATAAAAAACTTTTTTCTGTAGACCCAAATGTTATTCATATTTCAAATGAGCCTTTAGAAACAGATTTCTCTTTTATAGGTGAGGTTGTTGAGTGTATGAAAATCATTGATCATTACAAAGTTTTTGTGAATGTGGGAGGAGATAGGTTTTTTATCAAGGTTTTAAAAAGAGATTTTAAACCCTCTTTAGACAGTCTAAATCAAGCTATTTATATTGGTTTTGACAAAGAAAATATTAGTTTTATATAGGAAGTAGTTTGAATAGTAAGAAATTAGAATCATTTACAATTCTTTTGATGGTATTAGGGCTTATAATAGTTTTTTTCTTATCTGCACCAATTATAAAAATGTTTGTAGGTGTTGGATCTGATACTCTTTTAGAGACTTTAAAAGATGGTGAGGTTACAGATTCCATTTGGCTTACAATGAAAGTTTCTTTATGGTCTACAGTTTTTGTTCTTTTAACAGGTGTCCCTTTAGCTTATCTTATTGCAAGATATGATTTTCCAGGGAGATCTCTTATTGAAGCGATTGTTGATATACCAATTATGATTCCTCATACAGCCGCTGGAATTGCTCTTTTAACTGTTTTTGGAAATGGATCTTTAGGAGAGTTTTTTGGGCTTTTTGGAATAGAGTTTATAGGAACTGAGTATGGAATCATGATAGCAATGATGTTTCTATCTGCACCTTTTTTAATAAATAGTGCAAAAGATGGTTTTAGAAAGGTAGATGTAAAGTTAGAAAAAGTTGCTAGAACTTTAGGTGGAAAACCACTTTCAGTATTTTTTAGAATTACACTTCCCAATGCTAAAAAAGACATAATCAACGGATCTTTAATGATGTGGAGTAGGGGACTTGGTGAGTTTGGTGCTATTGTGATTTTAGTTTATCACCCGTTGACTACACCTATATTAATCTATGATAGATTTAATTCATATGGACTTAAGTTCTCAGCTCCTGTAGCTGCGGCAATGATATTTTTAAGTATCATAGTTTTTGTAATTATTAGGTATGTTAGTTCAAGATTAAAGTAGATTTATACTCTCTTTGTAATCATCAGGAGTGTTAACATTGAAAAACTCCTGATCATCACTAAAAGAGATGATTTGTGACTTTACTTCGTTGTGAATATATCCAACTTTATAAAACTCTTCTTTGTGGATTTTTTTTATTACTGGTAAAACATCTTTATTAAAAAAACCAACTAAAGAGTGTTTTGCTGAAGGAGTTCTTCCAATTGTTGTTATAGAATGGTTTTCTCTGTGTTTTTTTAAAAGAAGTTCCACACTCTCTTTTTTTACAAATGGAGTATCTACAGGAATAAAAAAAATAGTTTGGCAGTTGAGTTGGCTAAATCCAGATTCCAATCCTATG
>JAOXRY010000269.1 GCA_025800305.1 Campylobacterales bacterium
CAGCTTTATCACTATATTCTAAACAATAAAAATCAATAGTACCAGTCATATCTCCTGATAAGGTAAGATCTCCATCATCAGTTAATTTAAAAGAGAAGTTTTTAATATCATCACTATCTGTAGATGTTACATCAAGATCATAAACTCCACTATCTAGTGTGTCAGGATCTGTATCATAATCATTGATTCCATCAAAACTAAATGTGAAGTTTTCATTGTTATATGTTAAGTTATGCTCTTTTACAAAATCAACAGTCTTGGTAATTGAGATATTTCCTTCACACTCTGAAGTTGTCTCTGTAATATTTTTATCTGTAAAAGTTCCCTCATTATCAACTTCTAAACAGCCAATCAATAAAACAAAAGGTAGAAGAAAAACTACAACTTGTTTCATACTACTTCAATCTCTCTTTTAAAAGTTGGTTTACTTTTGCTGGATTTGCTGAACCTTTACTAGCTTTCATAACCTGTCCAACAAAGAAGCCAAATAGTTTCTCTTGTCCACCTTTGTATCTTTCAACATTGTCTGGGTTTGCTGCAATTACTTCATCAATAATTGCAAAGATAGCTCCATCATCACTTACTTGTTTAAGTCCAAGTTTATCAATTGATTCATCAACAGAAACTTCATTCTCCATTAGGTAATCGAGAACCTCTTTCCCTGCTTTTGCACTAATAGTTCCATCTTCAATTCTCACAACAAGCTCAGCAAGTTTTTCAGCACTTACAGGGGAGTTCTCATAGGCAAGACCCTCTTTGTTTAGTCTTCCTTGAAGTTCAACTGTCATCCAAGTAACAGCATTCTTTCCACTGACACCTTTACTCATAAGATCTTCAAAGAAGTTTGCTGTTTCAATTTCCATAGTAATTACACTAGCGTCATAAGCAGTTACTTTAAAATCTTTGATATATCTCTCTTTCTTCTCATCTGGAAGTTCTGGGATATTATCTGTCTCTTTCTCCATATCCTCATCTACAACCATCTCTAAAAGATCTGGATCTGGGAAGTATCTGTAATCAGCAGCTTCCTCTTTTCCTCTCATAGATCTTGTCTCATTTTTAGCACTGTCATAAAGTCTTGTCTCTTGGTAGATTACATCGTCATACTCACCATCTTCCCAAGCTTCTGTCTGTCTCTCTATCTCTGTTTCGATTGCTTTTTGAACAAACTTAAATGAGTTGATATTTTTTAGCTCTACTCTTGTGTAAAGCTTCTCATCACCTTTTGGTCTAATAGAAACATTAGCATCACATCTAAAAGAACCCTCTTGCATATTTGCATCACTGATTCCAAGATATTTAACAATTGAATGAAGTTTTTTAAGATAAAGAACTGCTTCGTCGCTAGATCTCATATCTGGTTCAGAAACGATTTCTAGAAGTGGAGTTCCTGCTCTGTTTAAGTCAACTTTACTGTGACCGTCACCATGGATATTTTTTCCTGCATCAACTTCTAGGTGGGCTCTTGTTACACCAATTTCCCTACTTGTTCCATCCTCATAGTCAATATTAAGTTTTCCAAGACCAACAATAGGAATTGGCATTTGGCTTATCTGGTAGCCACTTGGAAGATCTGGATAGAAGTAGTTTTTTCTATCAAAAATAGATTTTCTGTTAATTTCACTTCCTACAGCTTTTCCAAACATCACTGCTTTTTTTAAAGCTTCTTTATTTGGAGTTGGTAGTGCTCCTGGTAGTCCTAAACAAACAGGACAAGTATTTTTATTTGGCTCATCTCCAAAACTTGTTGGGCATGAACAAAACATTTTTGATTTTGTGTTTAATTGAACGTGTACTTCTAAACCAATTACAACTTCAAATTCCATAAATAATAACCTCTAAATTAAAAATAACCTAGATTATATCAAATTCAAAATTTTCATTTTAAATTTTCATAGATCTATGATTTTTTTCTTGTAAAAGGATTTTTTTCAATTTTCAAAGGAACTAATTAGAAAAAACACTTTTAGAGGTTTTTTATCAGTTAAAATACCTTTTTTAATAAACTATTTCAAGGAAAAAAATGAGCCACTCTCCCTTTAAAAACAAAACATACACTAAACTCTTTTTAGCACAAGTTATCTCTTTAGTTGGAACAGGGATAACAACAATAGCCTTGGCACTTTTGGCGTATGAGTTAGCAAAGGATAGAGCAGGGGAAGTTCTTGGTATTGCATTGGCTTTAAAAATGGTGGCTTATGTCTTTTTCTCTCCTTTAATCGGGACTTTTGTTCATAAAGTTTCCAGGAAATTTTGGCTAATTTTCTTAGATTTTTTTCGGGCTTTAATAGTTTTATATCTTCCTTTTGTAACAACAGTTACAGAGATCTATATTTTAATTTTCTTA
Organism: Campylobacterales bacterium; assembly: GCA_025800305.1. GTDB lineage: Bacteria > Campylobacterota > Campylobacteria > Campylobacterales > SZUA-545 > JAOXRY01. The sequence goes on from JAOXRY010000269.1 coordinate 2,348, forward strand.
ATCAATCTTGGATCTTCTGGTTTTACCCCAATTTTTCAAGGAACAATCTCAGATATTATAAAAGATGAAAAAGCCTATCACAAAGCTCTCTCATACTCAAGGTTAGC
>JAOXRY010000327.1 GCA_025800305.1 Campylobacterales bacterium
GATGAGTACGACTACTATAGAAAAAATGAAGAGCACGTTTCAACAACAGATACTATTGAAGCAATTACATTCAATACTAAATCACTTTATGACACACTAGAGGAACAGATAACAGACGACCTCTTCCCTACCCCTATGAGCCAGACTATTGCATATGAGATTATTAGGTTTATCAACGAAGATGGTTTCTTTGATGGTTGTACAAAAGAGATAGCTAAAAGCCTAAAAATTAAAGAGCCTCAAGTAGAGGGTATTAGACAAAGATTTGAAAGATTAGACCCTATTGGAGTTGGTTCAAAAGATATTGCTGAGTGTTTTATGTTCCAGTTACGTGAACAAGATCCGTGTGAAGAGATCTACCAACTTGCAAAAGAGATGATCCATAACCTTGATAGCATTAGCAAGTTCCATAAAAAACCAAACTTTAGTGAAGCTATAGCTCTTATTAAAAAGTTTAAAAACCCTCCTGCTATTGAGTTTAGTGAAAGCTCTGCTCATGTTGTCCCTGATATCTTTGTATTCTCTGATGGAGATAACCTAACAGTCTCTTTAAATGATGACTACTATCCAGATATCGTTATTAATGACTATGGTATGGATAATAAGAATGACTATGTAAAAGAGAAGCTGAAAGAAGCAAGAGATCTTGTGGACGCTATTGATATGAGAAAGAAGACTCTTTATAATATCGGTATGATGATTGTTGAGTATCAATATGACTTCTTTAAAGGTGGAGAGATAAAACCTCTAAAGCTTGTTGACATCTCTGAAGATCTAGGACGTAATCCTTCCACCATCTCTAGAGCAATCTCTGAAAAATACCTTGCTTGTGATAGAGGTGTTCTGTCTCTAAAAAGTTTCTTCTCTGTCTCTATAGAGGACACATCAACAAAATCTATTAAAGACTACATCTTAAAACTTATAAAAGAAGAGCCTAAGAATAAGCCTCTAAGTGATCAGAAGATCGTTGATAAGGTACAAGAGCACTTTAAACTAAAAATGGTTAGAAGAACTATCACAAAATATAGAGAACAGCTAAACATTCCAAAATCTGGAGAGAGAAAAAGAGAGTATCTTCTTCAGTAAAATCACCTAAACGGACCACTACATATGACAAACTACAAAGAATCTATAGAACTTTTAAACAGATGGGCAAATGCTTACTACGTACTAGATAATCCAATAGCAACAGATGAAGAGTATGACAAGCTCTACCACGAGATTGTAGAGTTCGAAGCTAATAATCCAAATGAAATCCTTCCCTACTCTCCTACCCAAAGAGTTGGTGATGTTGTCTTAGAAGGCTTTAACAAAGCTGACCATATTGAGAGAATGTGGAGTTTAGATGATGTCTTTGATAAAGAAGAACTGAACAAGTGGATTGAAAGAGTAGAAAAAGAGTATAAAGATCTAGAGTTTTACTGTGAACCAAAATTCGATGGAGCAAGTTTAAGCCTTACCTATGAAAATGGAAAACTTATAAAAGCTGTTACAAGAGGAAATGGAACAACAGGAGAGGAGATTACTTCCAATGCAAAAACTATATCTTCTGTGCCTTTATCAATAGACCATACAGACTTAATAGAGATCCGTGGAGAAGTTGTTATCTTTAAAGAGGACTTTGACAAGATTAATACCCAGAGAAAAGCCAATGGAGAAGCTCTTTTCGCCAATCCTAGAAACGCTGCCAGTGGAAGTTTAAGGCAGTTAGATCCTAAAATCACAGCAAAAAGAAAGCTAATCTTTCTTCCTTGGGGAATTGGAAAAAACTCCCTTGGCTATAAAACCTCATCACAAGCTATGGAGTATATCTACTCTTTAGGCTTTAGAGAACCACCTATGAGAAAAGTTTGTAAGATAGACAATCAAATCATGGAAGTCTATGAAGAGATGATCGCTAAACGAGATGAGATCTCTATGATGCTTGATGGTATGGTTGTTAAACTAAACAACATCTCTATCCAAGATGAGCTAGGCTTTACTGTTAAATCTCCAAGATGGGCAGTTGCTTTTAAATTCCCTGCTTCAGAAAAGACAACAAAGATCTTATCAGTTGATTTTCAAGTAGGAAGAACTGGTGTTATTACACCTGTTGCCAATGTAGCTCCTGTGGATATTGAAGGGGTTACAGTTGAAAGAGCCACTTTACATAATTTTGATGAAGTGGAAAGAAAAGGGGTAAAGGTTGGAGATACTGTAACTATCATTAGAAGTGGTGATGTAATACCAAAGATTATTAAAACACTAGAAGATAGAAGAGATGGATCTGAGATCTCAATAGAAAAACCTCTTAACTGTCCTAAGTGTGATTCCCACTTATTAGATGAAGGAGCTCTTTTAAAGTGTCAAAACCTCTCTTGTCCTTCCCGTGTGATTAATACAGTAAAACACTTTGCCTCTAAGGGGTGTATGGATATTGATGGCCTTGGAGAAAAAATTGTTATCCAGCTCTATGATGAGGGATTAGTAAAAGATATTACTTGTCTCTATGACCTTACTTTAGAAAAACTACTAGAGTTAGAAGGTTTTAAAGAGAAAAAAGCACAAAATATCTTAGACTCTGTAGAAAAATCAAAAGGTAGTGACACTTGGAGAGTTATTAATGCTCTTGGTATTGAACATATCGGTCAAGTAGCTGCAAAAAAAATAGCACAGCAATATGGCAATGAACTCTTTAGTGCCACAAAAGAGAGTTTATTAGAGATTGATGGTATTGGGGAAGAGATGGCTGAATCTTTCTTGGAGTTTTTAGAAGTAAATGAAGAGAAAGTAAAAGTTCTTTTTGAAACCATTAATCCTACACCACCAGAAAAACAAGAGTTTGATAAGACCAATAATTTCTTCGAAAAAACAGTTGTTCTTACAGGTACTATGAGTAAACCAAGAAATGAGATAAAAGATCTCTTAGAGTCTTTAGGTGCTAAAGTAACAGGGAGTGTTTCTAAGAAAACTGATTATGTTATCTATGGAGAAGAGGCTGGTAGTAAATTAGAAAAAGCCCAGAAATTAGGAGTAAAAACTCTTAATGAAGAAGAGTTAGAAGCCCTACTATAAGGGCTTCATCGGATTAAAACGGTTTAACTACTACAAATACAACAATAAAGATCATCAGTATTGTTGGTACTTCATTATAAAACCTAAAGTACTTTCCACTTTTTTCACATCTATCTTCTTGTAACTGATTTAGATGTTTCTTATTGTGAAAGAAGTAACCAATAAGAAGAGCTACAAAAGTAAGTTTGGCATGCATCCAACCTCCAGATGTGAACACACCAGGATTCATCCAGATGAGAACTACTCCACTAATAAGGGTAGCCCAAAAAGCAGGAACACCTATGTAGTTGTATAGCTTTTTTTCCATTACCTTAATAACCTCTACAAAACCTTTATTCTCTCTGTTTTCTGCGTGATAAACAAATAGTCTTGGAAGATAAAACATCGCTGCCATCCATGAAATTAGCGACATAATGTGAAATGCTTTAATTGAAAGGTATAGCAAATTTAGTCCTTATAGTTTAAATTGTCCTAATTATACTATAAACTTGTATCCTACACCTTTTATAGATTTAATGAAGGTAGGTTTACGAGGGTTATCACCGATTTTCTTTCGTATACGGCTAATAAGAACATCAATACTCTTATCTCCACTATCCCATCTCATTGTTGAAATGTTATTGGCAATAAAATCTCTTGTAAGAACGTGTCCACTTTTACCAATAAACATAGCAAGAAGTTCATACTCAGCAGTTGTAAGATCTAATTCTTCACTATCTAAAGAGATAATCATTCTCTGCTCATCTACTTTAAATCTTGTGTCAGATGAACCACCTGAGGTCTTTTTATACCTTCTCACAACTGATTGAATTCTTGCTACCATCTCTCTAGGATGATAAGGCTTAGGAAGATAATCATCAGCGCCAACTTCAAGACCAGCAACCTTATCCTCCAGCTCCCCACGTGCTGAAGAGATAATGATAGGAAGATTCTCATACTTGGACTTTATCTCTTTACAAAGCTCCATTCCATCCATCTCAGGCAAAGAGAGATCTAAGATTGCCAAATCGTATGTATCAATCTCTAAAGAGTTCAGTGCTCCGCTAGGGGTTGTATAGTGTGTTAGAGTCATATTGTACTGTTCTAGAAAATCTTTTAAAAGATCTGCTATTTCGTTGTCATCTTCAACTATTAATATTTCCATATTAGTTTTAAAGCAATTTCAATACCAATATAAAAAATCTAAAAATTTGGAATAGGTAATGCTTTACTCTCAAATAAGCAAACAAACCAAACAATAAATGGAGACCAAGATGAGTAAAGAAGTTAACACTGTAGTTAAAGACTTTAAAGATGCACACAAAGAGTTACTAAGTAGTATAGAAAATTCAAAGTATACAAAAGTTGACAAACTTATTCAAAAACAGCAAGATATTTTAGATAAGTTTTTTAAACATATGAAAAAAGAGTGCAATATTCCAATCGAAGCAAAATTTCAAGAAAATGGAAAAGAATCAGCCTAGGACAAGTTTTATGGAAATAATTGATATAATTATTTCATAAAAAACAAAGGTTGTTAATGACAGTTTCAAGAAGTTATAGTTCAGTTTCAAAAGTTTTTGTAAAAGGTACAATTGACACTGTAAAAAATTCTGATAAGATTATTACAGAAGTAATTAAGGCAAATGAAGAAAATAGTGGAAAACAGATTCAACTAATTATAGAAGACTCCTATATTGTACTATCAAGACTTATTGGTAACTTATTGAAACTAATCAAAACAGATAAACTAGATATTAAACTCTACATCGGTGAAGACAATCTAATAACATTGTTAACAAAACTAGGACTTAAAGAGGTTTTTCAATTAGAAAAAATCAAGGATTAACTCCTATATGAATATACTCATCGGAGATGGTGAGAAGAAATCAAGACAATTTCTAAAGACTCTCATTGGTGATTCTCATCCTTCAATAACAGTATCTCAAGCTTCTGATGGAAAAGAGGCTTTAGAGCTACTATTTAACCGTAACTTCGACTTACTTATTATTGACATGGACATTCCTATTATTAATGGATTGGAAGTGGGAAAAACATTAAAAAAGAATCCTCAGACAAAATCAATTACTATAGTTTTTTTAACATCTTCTCAACAAATAGAACAAACTGAAAAAATAGATACAAAATCAGGTTCTATTGGTTTTATCACAAAACCTATTGATGGAATGAAGATCCTTAGTAAAATAGAGCTTTTTAGAGCACAAAAAGAGCTAAAAGAGATAAACCAATATACTCAAGACCAACAAGAAAAAGCCAGAAACAAACAACTTAATATTATTGAAAATCACTTAGATAACGATAAGGAATTTGATACTAAAGTGATATATCAAGCCTCTGATATTCTCAGTGGAGATTCATACTCTATTTTTAAAAAAGATGATGGAACCATATTTTTATACATGGTTGATGGGCAAGGTCATGGAATTCTACCTTCTTTAACAGTTTTTGCTATCGCTTCATCAATCAAACAAGCTATTCCTAATAGTAAGGATCTAAAATCTCTAACAGAAAAAATCTTAGAGTCTACAATAGGAATACTAGAGGATGGAGAACAATTAGCATTTACTTTTGTAAAAATTTCTCCAGATAGGAAAAATCTAGAGTACTCCATTGGTGGCATGTACCCTTTCTTTATTAAAGATGATAATCAAATTATAGAAATGGAAACCTCCAATATTCCCATGATGAATTTCACAAATGAGATAGATATAAAAACTATCTCTTTAAAAAACTTTCAAGGAAGTGTACTATTTTCTGATGGAATAATCGAAGAGTATAAGTCAAAAATTTCAGGCTTTAAGCCTCAAGATCTTTTAAAAGACAATTCTCTCTTTAAAATTGCTGATAAGTTGATTTCTAAACTTACACTAAAAGATGATATCACCTTAATTCTTTTAGAATCCAAACAGTAAATTTTTTTTAGATATAATATTAGTTATTTTTAAAATATAGGAACATGATTATGGAAATAACTGGTTCAGAAATGGTTATAGAGGCATTCAAAGAGGAGAATGTAGAAGTAATTTTCGGATACCCAGGTGGTGCAGTCCTTAATATTTATGATGAGATTTATAAACAAAATAGTTTTGAACATATTTTAGCAGTCCATGAACAAGGAGCTGTCCACGCAGCTGATGGTTATGCAAGAGCAAGTGGAAATGTTGGTGTAG
>JAOXRY010000277.1 GCA_025800305.1 Campylobacterales bacterium
TTCAGTAAATTTGGCCAATCGTTTAGGTGCATCTGGGCTAATTGCTAAAACAACTGTATCAGCTTTTGTAAATTCTTTTTTATAATCTCTAATGCCACAGGCCTGAGTTGTACAACCAGGAGTCATTGCTTTTGGATAAAAATAAACAACAACATTCTTATCTCCTCTAAAGTCTTTTAGAGAAACTTTGTTTTCTTCTTGATCTAACAGTGTGAAAGCTGGTGCCATATTTCCAATTTTTGGAAGTGCCATATTCTATCTCCTTAATACAAAGCTATAAGTACTATTACCACTTATCTCTTTTACTTCTAAAATCTAAAAACAATTCTTTTTCCGTCATATTTGGGTATTTCTGTTTAAACTCAGGATCAAAAAGACGAAAGAATGGATTAATTCTCTTCTCCTCTTTAACAGTTGTCAAAATAAACTCATTATCTAGGTCCATTGACTCTCTTCTCTTAATATAACTATCTCTATATTCATTATTAGTATCAACAGTTTTTGAGAATTTTAAATTTGATAAAAAATAATCATGAGAAGGATATAGGATTAAATCATCTTCAAGTTCATTAAATAAATACTTTGTCGTTTTATAGAGAACATCTACATCGCCACCATTTTTA
>JAOXRY010000293.1 GCA_025800305.1 Campylobacterales bacterium
ACGGAAGAAAAACAGATAGAACTTTTAAATGCTAGAATCGAAACTAGGCTTAGATTTGGTGGCACAAATGTTATTGAAATTGAAAACCTAATCATCGATCCAGATGAAGAGAAGATCTTCTTTGAAAGCAAAGAAATTGAACTTAAAGGAAAACCTTTTGAAGTTCTTACTCACCTTGCTAAACATAAAGGTCAAATTGTTTCTAAAGAGCAACTTTTAGATGCTATTTGGGAAGAGCCAGAACTGGTAACTCCAAATGTAATCGAAGTTGCAATTAACCAAATTAGACAAAAAATGGATAAACCTTTAGAAATAGGCACAATTGAAACAGTTAGAAGAAGAGGATACAGATTCTGTTTCCCTAACTGTAATAAAGAAACAAATATAGTTACAGCTTAAAAGCTGAAAAAGGGCTTATCCAATAAGCCCTTTTAAATCCTCTTGTTTTATTACTTTTTCCTCTTTAGCCTCTAGATCTTTTACCCAGATCTCATTATTTTGACCTTCATTTTCTCCAATTACACAACAGTATTTAGCACCAACTTTATCAGCACCTTTTAGATGTGATTTAAGGCTTTTTGTTTTAGGTTCAAATGTTACTTCATTTTCACGTCTAAGATCTACTGCCAATATGAAAGAAGTATCTGTATACTTTTCATCCATTGCACCAATATAGAACTTATTTAACGATTCGTCTTTTTTTTCAAATAGAGGGAATATTCTCTCTATTCCAATTGCAAAACCAACAGCAGGAGTCTCTTTTCCATCAAGGTACTCAACTAGCTTATCATATCTTCCACCACCTGCTATTGCACTTTGGGCACCGATTTCTTTACTAACAAATTCAAAAGCTGTTTTGTTATAGTAATCAAGTCCTCTTACTAGGTTTTTATTGATAGAAAATTCAATATTTGAGGCTTCTAAAAGCTTTTTTAATTTCTCAAAATCTGTATCACAATTCTGACAAAGATTATCTGTAATTTTTGGTGCATCCACATAGATATTTTGACACTCTGAGTTTTTACAGTCAAGTGTTCTAATTGGGTTTGTTTCTGTTCTTTTTTTACAGTCATCACAGATCTTATCTTGGTGAGATCTTAAAAAAGAAACTAAGGTTTCTCTATATGTTGGCATACACTCTTTACAACCTAAAGAGTTTAACTGTAATTCACACCCTATTCCTAAATCATCAAAAATGTTTTTAGCAAGAGTGATAACAGCAGCGTCTTCATAGACACTCTCTTCACCAAAACTCTCAATTCCAAACTGGTGGAACTGTCTTAGTCTTCCCTTTTGAGGTCTTTCATATCTAAACATCGGACCACAGTAGTAAAATCTATTAAGTCCACCTTTTCTATCTAGCTTTTTTTCAACAAAAGCCCTGACAACACCAGCTGTTCCCTCTGGTCTCATAGATACGTCATTACCACCTTTGTCTTCAAAACGATACATCTCTTTTCCAACAATATCACTGGACTCACCAACAGATCTTATATATAAAGATGTTTCTTCTAATATTGGAGTTTCCACAAAACTAAAGCCATATTTTTTAGCAACATTTTCTGCAGTTTTTACAAAATAATTAAATTTCTCTCCATCATCTATTAAATCTTTCATTCCCCTAAGAGCTTGTAACATTGTAATAATCCTATATTTTATGTGATTTTATATGTTAATTATTATATAATAAATCACATTTTACTAAGGTAGAACAGATGATAGAATTCTTACAAAAAGCAAAAGAAGCTTCAGGGATAATAGGAAATTTAGACACAAAAACAAAAAATAATTTATTAAACACAATAGCAGATATGCTTGTTGTTAATGCTCCTATGATTATTAGTGGAAATAAAATCGATATTAAAAATGCAAAAGACAACAACTTAAGTTCAGCACTTGTTGATAGACTTTTTCTTGATGAAGAAAGAATTGAAGGTATGGCAACTGCCCTTAGAGAAATTGCAGCTTTAACAGAACCTGTTGGAAAAGTAATCGATGGATGGATAACAGAAGATAATCTTAAAATAGAAAAAGTTTCAGTACCAATTGGTGTAATCGGTGTAATTTATGAATCAAGACCAAATGTAACAAGTGACGTTGCTGGACTTTGTATAAAAAGTGGAAATGTTGCCATTTTAAAAGGTGGAAAAGAGGCTCAAAACTCTAACGAAGCCATCGCTAAAATCATTGGTGAAGCCATTGAGTCTCAAGGACTACCAAAAGAGATGGTATCTTTATTGCCAGATAGTTCCAGAGAAGGTGTAAACTTCTTAATTAAGCAAGATAAATATGTTGATCTTATCATACCAAGAGGTGGAGAAACTCTTATTAGACACGTTAGCAAAAATGCTTCTGTTCCTGTGGTAAAACATGATAAAGGACTTTGTCATACATACGTTGATATTGACGCAGATCTTGATGACGCTGTTGAAATTAGTCTAAATGCAAAAACACAAAGACCAGGTGTTTGTAATGCAATGGAAACAATGCTTGTTCACAAAGATATAGCCCATGACTTTATTCCTAAAATCGTAAAAGAACTTGAAGAAAAAGGAACAGAACTTAGAGGTTGTACTACAACAACAACTATTGCCAATGTTACACTTGCCAATGAAGAAGATTGGGATACTGAATATCTAGCAAACATTCTTTCTATTAAGGTTGTTGAAGATGTTAAAGAAGCAGTTAAACATGTCAACAAATATGGTTCAGGGCACTCTGAATGTATTGTTACTAAAAATTATGAAAATGGTGAGACATTTTTAAATGAAGTTGATGCTGCTTGTGTTTATATCAATGCCTCAACAAGATTTACAGATGGCGGAGCTTTTGGTTTTGGTGCTGAAGTTGGAATTTCCACAAACAAACTACACTCTCGTGGACCAATGGGTATCAATGATTTAACAACATATAAATTCAAAATTTATGGTCACGGACAAATAAGAGGCTAGTTTTGGACTATAAAGACAAACTTGAACTTCTATTAGATCTGGGAAAGGTCATATCAAAAGAGCACGACTTAGATGAACTTCTAACAGTTCTTAGTGATATCACAATAAAAATATTAACTGCTGATAGATGTTCAATATTTCTTTTAGATAAAAAAAAGAATGAACTATGGTCAAAAGTCGCCCAAGGAGTTGAAAAGAAGATAATAGTTCCTCTTGGAAAAGGGATTGCTGGTTATACTGCAGAGTCTCAAGAAATACAAATTGTTATTGATGCCTACAATGATATTAGATTCTACAACGAAATTGACAAAATTACTGGATACAAAACAGACAATATTTTAACTGTACCACTGATTAATAAAAATGATGAGACTTTAGGTGTTTTTCAAGTGTTAAATAAAACAGAGGGTTTTTTTGACAATGAAGATGCAGAAATATTAATTTTATTGGCGGAGTATGTCAGTTCAATCTTAGAAAATGCCATGCTTTATGATTCTTTAAAAGGAATGAATGAAAGCCTTGAAAAAAAAGTCCAAGAAGAAGTTGAAAAAAATAGAGAAAAAGATCGTCAGCTTATCCAACAAGGGAAGATGATAGCTGTCAGTGATGTTATTGGAAATATAGCCCACCAATGGAGACAACCTCTTAATGTGGTCTCTTTGTTGGTTCAAAACATTGAGATGACCCTTGAAAATGATGGAGTTGTAAATAAAGAAATTGATAAAAGTCTGTTAAGTGTCAACCAGATTTTAGATGAACTTTCAATAACTATTGATGATTTTAGAACCTTTTTTAACCCCAATAGACAAAAAGAAGAGTTTTTGATTTTAGATGCTCTTAATGATGCTCTCTCAATGGTTAAAGGTTCTATAGATGAGAATGCTGTTGAACTTTATATTGTAGGAAATAAAAAACTCAAACACTATGGATATAAAAATGAGCTATGCCAAGTTTTTGTAAATCTTTTTAATAACTCTATTGATGCTTTTATAGATAATGAGTCCTATGGAGAAATTGAAATTTCTATTGAAGAGATTGATAATCATGTTGTAATTATTTTTAAAGATAATGGTGGTGGAATAAAAGAAGATATACACGATAGTATCTTTGAACCATACACAACAACAAAACATAAAGCACAAGGAACAGGAATAGGATTGTACATGGTAAAAAGTGTTATAGAAATCCATATGGATGGCACTATCACTTCTAAAAATACAATGCTAAACAATCAAGAAGGTGCATCTTTTAAAATTAAACTAAAATGTCCATAGAACAAATTGCTGCAAAAACCATCCGAGCTTTAAAAGCAAACAACCTAAGCTTAACACCAGAAAACTATACAAAAGTTTTCTGCCATGAGGCTAGAAACAGTGGTTCAAAAATTGATGATTGTTTCAAGCTAGAAAAACACTTTGAAAAACTCTCTGAAGAAAATAAAAAATTAGCCAATAATTACAATATTACAACAATTGATGAGTTTATCGTATTTCTTACTGCAACTCTTAATCGTACAGGAGATCTTAAAAATGACGACTTTTTTCATGCCGCTGTTCTTCTTTGTAAACAGCTTTTAAAATATCTTTCTACCTTTCCAGATAAAAATGTCAGATCTTTAGCAGAAGAAGGATTAAAACTTGAGTTTAAGAACTACCAAAGAGTTATGGAACAAAGAACTAAGTGGCTAGATCTAATTTCCTCAAACAATTTTGACTACCTTAATAAACTTGATAAATATGGCTATTTTGATAAAGAAGATCTTCATAACTTAATAGAAGAAGTCATTATCAATCTTGAAAAAGATAGCGATGTGAAAGCCGTTTCCAATCTAATTAGTGATCTTTTAGAAGAGATAGCCCAAGAAGATGGTGCTCCCGTTAAAGATCTTATCAATGAACTAAAAGACAACCCTAAAATAATTACTTCAAATTCTATAGTCCATGAAGTAAAAGATCACTTTGAAGCTTACTTTAAAATCAAACATAAGGTTCTTAAAAAGTCATCAATTGACTTTAAAGATGCCATTGATTTTTATACAGAAAAAACATCTGCATTTAAAGATAGCATGGAAAGTCACAAAAATAAGCTTCTTAATTTTAAAGATGAGATCTCATCAATTAATCCAACAGGAGTTTTTTCAAGGATCTTTGGAATAACAGAAGGAATTGAAAAAAGTGTTGATGAAATTGGAAGTTCAATCAATCAAAGTGAACTAGAGATAATCAAACTAAGAAAAAAAGTTGAAGATCTTGAAGCTAGTCTCTCTTTGGAAAAAAGAAGAAACGATACAGATCTTCTTACTACCCTTTTCACAAGAAGAAAAATACTCTCTTTTGCCTCAAACTATGAAGAGAGCTTCAAACTACAAAAAAAAGACTACACAGTTGTTTTTCTAAAACCAAATAACTTTGAACAAGTAGCAGAAGAATTTGGAAGATTTGCTTCTGATACTGTTCTTTCTAGTATAGGAAAATTCTTAAAAGCAAAAGTAGCAGATATTGGACAGATTGGAAGATACAATGGAAATATCTTTTTAGTTCTTAGCCAATTAAATGAAGACATCGTCTTAAAACACCTTCAAGATCTAAAACACAAAGTAGAAAAAAGTAAGTTTATGTACGAAGAAAAAAGAGTAGAAATTACAATCTCATACGGTATTGGAAAACGAAAAGACTTTATCTCTCAAAAAGATATTTTTAATAGAGTTTTTGAAGCGATGAGATAAAATAAACTCCATTAACAAAGCTTATGGATGTCGAGGGGAGCTACCCCTCTTTTAGATTAATAGAGACCTGTTGTTACAAACAAAACCAAAATTAAAATGACCACCAATTGAAAATACAAAGGAAAACCTTTGTGTGTTCTATCCCACAAAACCCAACCATTAAACCAAAAAAAAAGGCTAAGAGCCGAAACCCTTAGCCATCACACAAAAACTCACTAGCGAAATGAGTTTAGTTACCTTGTATTTTCTAACAGAAATTATATCTGAAAAGTATTTGATGTGCAAATTTTGTTCAATTTAGCTTTTTTTCTCTACTTTTATTCACTCTCCAGCTCCTCTAGTATCATATTTTCTTGAATTAAGAAATTGCCATCATATTCTTTTTTAAACCTTAACATTCCCATTGTTTGTAGTTCCTGTATATGGAATGTAACTTTATTTTTGTTCCATGATAAATCTTTACATATCATTTGATTATCAAGATCTATATTTTCTTCAGCTTTTGCGTATAAGTAAAGAAAAAGTCTAAATGCGGAATCAGATAAAGCAGTTTGAATAATTAAGTTTCTACTAACTTGTAAAGGTCTATTTTCGATACCCTTAAGTCCTATAGACATTTTTTACCTTTTTTGTAGGATCTAGTTTAAATGTAAGTTATATATATTCTTTCAAAACTCTTATTAATTCTAACTAAATTATCAGAAAATATTATAAATATCTAATATTAAACTGTTGTAAGCTAATTCAAAAAATAAACTCCATTAACAAAGCTAAAATCGTAAAAGTTCCAACGGCAGGAATAAGAACATTTGATAAAAAACCCTTGCTCTCTTTTGATTCTTGAGGTCTTTCGTTTATTTTGAATGTTGAAGAGACATTGATTGTTTTCTTTCCAACTCCATCAATTTCACCCTCTTCTACAGAGATAGATTCTATCTTCATATCGTGCCTATATTCATACTTATTAACAACATCAAAGATCTCATTATTAAATTTCTCTTGCCAGTTCATCTAGCTTCTCCTTTTCTCCTTCAACGATATAGACTCCACCATCACCATTAAAGTTTTTTTCAATTACTGATAGAGATATCTTTTCAATTACATACTCAAACTTGGAAATATCTTTGTACAAGATCTCTTTTTTTATTCTCTCTAATTTTTTATATTGGACTATCTCAGACTTTCCGATAACAGCATTTAAAGAGTCAGAATAAGCTCTTACAAGTCCTCCTGTACCTAGTTTTAT
>JAOXRY010000304.1 GCA_025800305.1 Campylobacterales bacterium
CAGAAGTTGTCTATAAACTTCATAAACCTAAAAAGGCTATGGCAGGTAAAGATAATTGGCTTGTATATGATGTTGTGATTCTTGGTGTGAGTATTATAAAGACAGATAAAGCACAGTTTAGAGAGGTTTTAAAGTCTCAAACAATAGAACAACTCATGGAAAAACTAAAACAATAGATGTTAAAAAAACTCTATACAGACATAATTTTTCCAAATCCAAAGAAGGTCTTAATTGGCTTTTTTGTGATTTTGTCTGTATTAGGGTATTTTGCTACAAAGCTTGAAATTGATGCAAGTGCTGAGACACTTCTTTTAGAAAACGATACAGATCTAGAATTTTCAAGAACTGTTGCAAAAAGATATGCAACCAGTGATTTTTTAATTGTTACTTTTAAACCTAATGACTATCTTTTATCTGAGAGATCTTTAAAAAAGATAAAAGAGTTAAGTAATGAGTTTGAAAAACTAGAGTTGGTTACTTCTGTAACTTCAATTTTAAATATTCCACTTTTACAAAGTCCTCCAAAACCTGTCAAAGAGCTTTTAGCTGATATTCCTAGTTTGGAAAAAGGCGGAGTCGATAAAAAATTAGCAGAAAAAGAGCTACTTTCTAGCCCTCTTTATGTTGAGAACCTTGTTAGTAAAGACTTTAAAACAACATCACTTCTTGTTAACCTAAAAGATGATGTAGAGTATAGAAGACTTCTTGATAAAAGAGATAGCTATAGAAAAAAAGAGCTAACAAAAGAAGAACAGTTAGAATTTGAAAAAGTAGAAGCTCAGTTTAAAGCCTATAGAGATCTAGCAAGAGAGAAAAACCACCAAAATATTGTAAAAGTAAGAAAAATTATTAAAAAATATCAACAGTATGGAAAGCTTCATCTTGGTGGTGTAACTATGATTGCTGATGATATGGTTGAGTTTGTAAAATCAGATCTTAGCACTTTTGGTGTGGCTGTTTTTCTTCTTCTTTTTCTAGTGCTTGGATTACTTTTTAGAGAGTTGAGATGGGTTGTTATACCAGTTTCTATTGCAACATTTGGAATCATTGCTACAAGTGGACTTTTTGGAATGTTTAGTTGGGAAATTACTGTGGTCTCTTCAAATTTCATATCTCTACTTTTAATTATGGCAATGTCTTTGATTATCCACTTAAGTGTCAAGTATCGAGAAGTTCTTTATAAGTATCCTGAAAACTCTCAACAAGAGTTAGTTCTTGAAACAGTTTTAACAATGGCAAAACCTTCATTTTTTGTTGTAATTACAACTATTGCAGGATTTAGCTCATTAGTTCTTAGTAATATTTTGCCAATTATCAATTTTGGGTGGATGATGAGCCTTGGAATTGTTATCGCTCTTTTGATCTCTTTTATCGTCTTTCCTTCAATTATGATTCTTCTTCCAAAAACAAAAGGGGTAGATTCTAGTGAGTCTAGTTCAAAGTTTACAACATTTTTAGCAGAGTTTTCGTATAGAAATAAATATTTAGTCCTTGGAGTTACAGGAGTTGCTCTTCTTTTTGCACTAAGTGGAGCTAGTAAATTATTAGTTGAAAATAGTTTTATTGATTATTTTAAAAAAGATACGGATATTTACAAGGGAATGACTGTTATAGATCAAAACTTGGGAGGAACAACACCTCTTGATGTTATTTTAACCTTCAAAGAGGATGAGGTTGTTGAAGTTGGTGTTGCTGATGATTCTTTTGAGGATGATTTAGACGATTTTGATGATGAGTATGAAACAGAAGAAAGCCCAGAGACTTATTGGTTTACTGAGGCTAAAATGGAAAAAATAAAAGAGGTTCATGATTATTTAGAATCAATACCTGCTGTTGGAAAAGTTCTCTCTTTGGCAACAATGGGAGAAGTTGGAAAAGCTTTGAATGATGGTAAGCCAATTGATAGTTTTGCTTTAGCTCTTTTATATCAAGAACTACCAGCTGAATATAGAAGTATTATTCTAGATCCTTATCTTGATATTGAAAATGATCAAGTAAGACTAAATATGAGAATTATTGACTCAATGAAAGATCTAAGAAGAAATGAGTTAATTACAAAAATCAACAAAGATCTTCAAGAAATTTTAAATCCAAAATATGAAGAGTTTAGGCTTTCCAATATGATGATTCTTTATAACAATATGCTTAATTCTTTATTTGATTCCCAAATTAGAACAATTGGTTTGGTTATAACTCTTTTATTTATTATGTTCTTAGTTCTATTTAGATCTTTAAAAATTGCACTTGTAGCTATTGTTGTGAATATTGTTCCTGTATCAGTTATCTTTGGAGTAATGGGATGGTTTGGTATGCCTCTTGATATGATGACAATTACCATAGCTGCTATTAGTATTGGTATCGCTGTGGATAATACCATTCACTATATCCATAGGTTTAAAGTTGAATTTGCCAAAACAGGAGACTATGTCCAGTCCATGTACAATGGACACAAAAGTATCGGAACCGCGATGTTTTATACCTCTTTAACAATTATGATTGGTTTTTCTGTTTTAATGCTTTCATCTTTTATTCCAACAATTTATTTTGGACTTTTAACTGTTATTGCTATGCTTATGGCGATTGTGGCAGATTTAATGTTGCTTCCTGTACTTTTAATTGTATTCAAACCTTTAGGAAGAAAAAATGACTAATCAACAATTAATGGAACAAGATCTAAAGTATATTTTTCATCCGTGTACACAGATGAAAGATCATGAAAACATACCTCTTATCCCAATTAAAAAAGGAAAAGGAGCATATATTGAAGATTTTGATGGAAATAGGTTTCTTGATTGTGTAAGTAGCTGGTGGGTTAATATTTTTGGTCATAGTAATGACTATGTTAATTCAAAAATAAAAGAACAACTAGAAGATCTAGAACACGTGATTTTTGCTGGATTTACCCATAAGCCAGCGATAGATCTTTCAAAAAGATTGGTAGAAATGACACCAAAGCCACTTGAAAAGATCTTCTTTGCTGACAATGGATCTAGTGCTATTGAGATCTCCTTAAAAATGGCTTTTCAGTATTTTAAAAATAAAGGAGAGAGTAGACCTTTATTTGTATCTTTAGAGAATAGTTATCATGGTGAGACAATGGGAGCATTGGCTGTTAGTGATACTGGGCTTTATAAAGATATCTATAAAGATATTCTTATTAAAACAGTCCAAGCAAAAACACCATCTTTACACAGTGAAGAGGAAGCTTTAGCAGATATGGAGAGGGTTTTAAAAGAGAATCAAGGAAAAGTCTCTTCTGTAGTTATTGAGCCATTAATCCAGTGTGCAGGTTCTATGAGAATGTATCAACCAAGCTATATTACAAAACTTAGAGATCTATGTGATAAGTATGGTGTGTTTTTAATTGCTGATGAAATTGCTGTTGGTTTTGGAAGAACAGGGACAATGTTTGCGGTGGAACAAGCAGGAATTAGTCCTGATTTTCTGTGTTTATCAAAAGGGATCACAGGAGGCTATATGCCTCTTTCTGTTGTAATGTTTACAGAAGAGATCTATAAAGCTTTTTATTGTGACTATAACGAAGGAAAATCTTTTTTAGATTCCCACTCTTACACAGGAAATACTCTAGCTTGTGCAACAGCAAATGCTGTTCTTGATATTTTTGAAAATGAGAATATTATCGAAGAGAATAAGAAGAAGATAGATCTAATAGCAAAAGAGACAGAGAAGTTTAAAGATCTAGATAATGTTTTAGAAGTAAGACAAAGAGGGATGGTTTGTGCTATTGAGCTTAAAGGATATAGTGTAGAAGAGAGAGTAGGGCTGAAAGTTTTTCAATCTGCTTTAAAAGAGGGGGTTTATATTAGACCTTTAGGTCATGTGATCTATTTTATGCCACCGTATATTTTCAGTGAAGAAGAGTTAAAAAGAATGATAGATACTACTTACAGTGTTGTAAGTAGTCTTTAGGCAGGAATAGCAAATTTTTCCACGCTTTCCAAATCAAAATTTTTTTCAGCGTAATAAAGATCATAATTGTCTTGCATTAATAACCAGCTTTGAGGTGTTCTACCAATTGTTTTTGATAGCCTTAAAGCCATTTCAGGAGAGACACTACTCTTTCCTCTGACAACTCTACTAAAAGTCGATGGAGAGACTTTCAGTTTATCAGCAATTTCTCTTATTCCTATTTTGTAAGGATCTAAATATACTTCTTTAATAAATTCTCCAGGGTGTGGTGGGTTAAACATTTTCATTAGTGATAATCCTCTTGCGCAACATTGATTTTTTGATTTTACTGAAGAAGAGTTAAAAAGAATGATAGATACTACTTACAAGGTTGTAAGTAGTATCTAATCTGTTAATACTGTACGTAGTTTAACGTACCATCGCTAGAGTTTGCACCTGTTTCTCCAATTACAACAGTATCATCATCTGCACCTAGTGAATAACCAAATTTATTACTTGCATCTGGGTTTTCAGAAAAGATTTTTTCCTGTGAACCGTTGATATCTGATGCTGTTAGATTGAAACGATACATTGCTCCCGCTTGGGAACCTTTTTCACCATCTTTCGAAGCTCCAACATAGAGATAATTACCGCTAATTGCCACACTTTGTCCAAACTCATCAGAAGCATTATCATCTGAAGCAGTTAGTTTAATTTGAGAAGCATTAATATCAGTGGCATTAAGTTTAAATAGATATGTAGCACCGGCACTGCTGTTAATTCCACTAGCACCAACTACTGCATAGTTGTCTTTTATAAATACATCTTTACCAAACTGGTCAGTTCCATTACCATCCATAGCAGTAAGTTTAACTTGAGAGGCATTAATATCAGTAGCATTAAGTTCGAATAGATAAGCTGCACCTTGAACTTTACTAGGTGTATGTCCTTTTGCACCAACAATTGAAAAATTACCGTCTATTGATGTGCTAGATCCAAAATATGCTTTTATCAGAGGATATTTTGCTGTAAGTTTAATTTGAGAAGCGTTGATATCCGTAGCATTGAGCTCAAAAAGATAAGCACTTCCTGCATAGCTACCACCATCATCATTCCCTGAAGCTCCAACAAGTGCGTAGTTGTCATCTATATCAAGTCCTTTACCGCTATTTCCTCCAAAAAAATCCTGATGTGCTGGATCTTCTGCTGTTAGTTTAGTTTGGGAACTATTGATATCAGTAGCATTTAACTCATAAAGAAAAACAGCACCAGGTAGAACACCACCTGTACCGTAGTTTCTTGCTCCTACTATTGCGTAAGTACTGTTAATAGCTACCTGAGTACCAAATTGAGTGCTACTACTAGTATCACTTGTTAATTTTACTTCTGATGATTCCACATCAGTTGCATCTAATTTAAAAAGAGAAGCAGCCTCTCCACTTAACATACCTCCAATGATGTAATCTCCACTTACATCAACTGAATAACCAAGTAGTCTGTTTGATGCTACAATACTACTATTTAGCTCTTGTATACTTGTAGTAGTCGATACACCACTTGAACTGTCTGAATCACTACACCCTGTTAATACTAATAGTGATGAAACTATTGAACCCAAAATTAATTTTCTCATTAATTACCCCTCAATTTTTTAGTGGGGTATTGTACAAATTTAAAATAATAAAGTGGTGATATTAATAAAAAAAATTTAAAAATATTTTTCTTTGTGGATATATACTCTAGTTTTATCACTAAATAGTCAATTTAGACTGGAGATTTTTAAAAAAGTGGAAGGTTAATTAGATGGGAATTTCCCATCTAATTATTTAGTTTTTAGTTTTTTCGTTAATTGGAACAACATACATATTGACAAATCTACCATCTCTATTGGAGTCTTTGTCAACTTTTCCATGATCTGTGATCATCTCTTTGACTTTTTCAAGAACATCAAAACCAGCTTCTGGAGTTGACATCTCTCTACCTTTTAGAAATACCCTAAACTTAACGTGTTTACCTTTTTCTAAAAATTCGATGGCGTGTTTTACTTTGAAGTTAATATCGTTTTGTGCAATTTTAACAGTTAGTTTAATCTCTTTAACATCGATTGTTTTCTGTTTTTTTCTTGCCTCTTTTTGCTTTTTCTCTTGTTGGTATTTGAACTTTCCATAGTCCATAACCTTAGCAACTGGTGGTTTTGCATCTGGCGCAATTAATACTAAATCAACCCCTTGATCAAAAGCGATCTGTTGTGCTTCTTTTGATGATATAAGACCGTATTGATCACCGTTGTCACCAATACATCTAACTTCTGGTAAATTAATCTGCTCGTTTAGTAGAGTCTTGTCTTGTTTCTTACTCAAATAGATACCCCATTTTGTTTTTCCTTAATTAAGTTTGTGAAGTCTTTCAAAGACATTTCACTTTGTGTTCTCTCTCTTCTGTCTCTAAGAGCTACACTTTTTTCTTCAACCTCTTTATCCCCTAAAACCAAAATCATAGGAACTTTCTGTTTCTCAGAAGTTCTAATTCTTTTGTTTAAGCTTTCAGCTTTTGAATTGATCTCAACATCGATTTCAAGAGCCTTTAAAGCCGTTTCTACTTCTTTGGCATACAATAAATGTTCCTCTTTTACAGGAATGATGATTACATTTACAGGAGCAATCTCAAATGGAAGCTCTCCAGCAAAGTGTTCAACAAGTATTGCAACGAATCTCTCAAAAGAACCTAGGATGGCTCTGTGAATCATTACTGGTTGTTTTTTCTCATTGTCTTCATCAACATATTCAAGATCAAATCTCTGTGGAAGGTTAAAGTCAACTTGAACAGTTCCACACTGCCATTTTCTACCAATAGCATCTGTGATTTTTATATCGATTTTAGGACCATAAAATGCACCACCACCTTCGTCTATGCCAAACTCATGGGAGCCATTTTCCAGTGCACTTCTAATAGCCTCTGTTGCTTTATCCCATAAAGCATCTTCTCCAATAGCTTTTTCTGGTTTTGTAGCTAGCTCCATTGTGTATTCAAAATTAAAAGTTTTCATAAGCGAGTCAACAAACTCCAAAATATCAGAAATTTGTTCTTCAATCTGCTCTTCTGTACAGAAAATATGGGCATCATCTTGTGTAAACTCTCTAACTCTTAAAAGTCCGTGAAGAACACCACTTTGCTCGTGTCTGTGAACAACACCATATTCAAAATATTTTATTGGAAGATCTCTGTAACTTCTAATATCACTTTCAAATACTTTAATATGCCCAACACAGTTCATTGGCTTCATACCGTACTGATGTTCGTCAATATCAGTGAAATACATATTTTCACCATAATTTTGGATATGACCAGACTTTCTCCAAAGATCTGCTTTTAACATTTCTGGACCTCGAACTGGAACGTAACCTCTTACTTTATGTGCTTTGAACAGTAGTTGTTCTAACTTAGATCTTAAAGTCGCACCATTAGGAAGCCAGATTGGAAGACCAGCACCAACTTCATCGTCAAACTTAAATAGTTTTAATTCGTTTCCAAGTTTTCTATGATCTCTTTTTAGAGCTTCTTCCATTCTTGTTACATATGCTTTTAAAGAATCTTTATCTGCAAAAGCAACACCATAAATTCTAATTAGCATCTCTTTTGAACTATCTCCACCAAGATAAGCACCAGCTACTTTTGTTAGTTTCACATTTGTTAAATACTTAGTGTTAGGAACGTGAGGACCGCGACAGAGATCTTCAAACTCACCTTGCTTATAAAAAGAGACGTTTTCATCTGGGATATTTGATAAAACAGCAGTTTTTAACTCATCATCTTTATATCTATCAAGAGCTTCGGTCTTGGTGATTGAATATTTTTCAAACTTTTCTTTAGAACCTGCAAGCTTCTTCATAGTCTTCTCTATATCTTTTAGATCTTCTTCAGATATGTGAGCCTCTGTTTTGAAATCATAATAGAAACCTTCATCCACAACTGGACCAACAAAAAATTTTGCATCTGGATAGAGTTTTTTGATTGCTTCTGCTAGAAGATGTGCTGCAGAGTGTCTAATAACACTTAGTGCATCTTCTGAGTTGTCATAAAGGATTTCTTCCCCGTCTATGCCCATCTCTTGGGCAGTCATTAAGTCATAAATTTGACCATCTTTTTTAATGGCAATTGGTTCGCTCAAAAATTAATTTCCTTGTTTAAAATTATATTGTGAAATATTCTACACAAAAAATTATAATTAACCCCTTAGAACGAAGAGTTTTACACTCTTTGTTCTATTAATTTCTAATTATTCTGAAATTTTCTGTTAAAGTTGTTGTGTTATTAAGTTTATCTTTTACGATGATTTTTACTTTATAGTTACCTGGTTTTTTAAAAACTATAGATTTTTTATAAGTTTTTAATTTTTTTCCATTGACACTGTATTTAATGTTTTTTACACCAACAATATTGTCTTTTGCAGAAAGGTATAGTTCTGTACCAGATCTATAAATTGTCTCTTTTGGATCTGTACTTTGAGCTTTGGCTCCAACAAAACTAAAATACTTCTTCACAGTTGGAGAGTCTTTATCAACAGCGATTTCAAAATGTTTTCTAACTGATTTATTAGAGACATTATCAACAGCAGAATAAAAAACTGTTGTCTCTGGTGGAAGATCTTTACCTTTTAAAGGTTTAATATAAGTGTTCTCAGGAGACTCTCCAATATTGTAAAAAATTGACTTTACTCCGCTAAGTTTATCCTTAGCCACAAGAGAAAGTTTTGTTTTTTCGTTAATATAAAAAAGTTCACCTACTTTTAAGTAGTCTCCTTTGATTTTAAAACCTGTCTTAGGTGGAGTAAGATCTATAGTTAAATCTTTTTTCTTCTCTTTTTCTAAGTTACCAACTCGATCAGAAGAGAAGTAACGTAAGGTGATTTTTCCTTCAAGGTTTGAAGATTTTAGTTTTTTCATGAGAGTTTTAACAGTTACAGGATCTTTATATCGGACTTTATTCTTATCAAAAAGAGCAATTGTAGATCTAGCTACACCTGAAAAGTCCCTGCTTTCTAAACTAACCATTGTATCAGCAGAAAGATATTTCACACCATTGTTATTATAAACATCTCCATCAAAAACCATTTTTGTAATAGGTGCTTTTTTGTCCATAACAAAGTCAACTGTCTTAACACTCTCTTTATTTCCAACCTTGTCTTTTGCAAAATATGAGACAGTATGTTTTCCAGATTTTAAAGATCTTAGTTTAACCCTTTTTGTGCCGTAAGATTTAAAGTCTTTTGAAATTTTATAATTAATCGATTTTACACCAGAAATATTATCTTGTCCTTTAAAAGAGATAAGAGAGTAAGGACCTACAGCTAAAGTTCCATCTTCTTTTTTAACTTTTGTAAAAAACTTAATTTGTGATGTTGGAGGAGTTTTATCAATTGTAAGTTTTTTCTCGTAGAGTTTTGAAACATTACCAACATTATCAACTGTTATAAATTTAAAAACATGATCTCCCTCAGTAAGATTCTCAATAAGATCTCCATGATTTTTTCCTAATTTTGGTTGATTATTATGAACCATGTAAATTGTTTTGGTACCAGAAAATCTATCTTTGCCTACTAGCTTCAATTGAGCACTACCATTTAAAAATTGCCTATCAACATTATGAATCTCTCTTTTTGTATTAGTCTCTATAAAACTAAACTTAGGAGGTACAGCGTCCCATATAACACTCATAAATCTTGAAGGATGATCTTTTGGAAGATCTCCATCAGCTTTCATCTCTTCAATATCTACAGGATGAGTAATTGTATGTGTTCCTGGTTTTCCTAGAGGAATAGGCATTGGTTTTTTCAGTTTTTTTGCTTCTTGTGTAGCAAAAAGAGCCACTTTTGTACTTCT
>JAOXRY010000307.1 GCA_025800305.1 Campylobacterales bacterium
AAGCTTGGATATATCACTTTTTTTCATCAGTATAATCATACTGTAACTATGGTAAAATCCGCTGATGGATTCAATTATTAAAAAGACAGACTTACAAACACATATAGAAAGATTAGAAAACAACTTTTCAAGAGAAAAAGAGATGGTTCTAGAAGGAGACTACAATCTTCATTATCAGTTTTTAACAGAGTTATTAGAAACAGATTTTAAAACACCTCCAAAGGTAAAAGAATTAAAAAGAACTATTAACCATGTTAGTAAAAAAGGACATCTTAAACTTGATGAAATCTTTGAAGTAATAAAAATTATTGATTATTTTATCTATCTAAAAAAATTAGATCTTCATTCAAAAACAAGAAAATGGATTGGTGATATTAATATTCCTGATGAAATATATGAGATGGTTCCATTTTTTGATGAAAAAGGAAGACTAGTTTCAGCTAAAGATGAACAACTTTCCAAGTTTGAAGATCTTATAAAAAGATTTAAAAGAGAGTTGAGAGATAAGGTAGCCAGTGTTGCTACTTCTAGAAATATAAAAGAGTACCTTGTTGATACACAAGTTCACTATATTAATGAGGAAGAGACATTGCTGGTTCGTGGTGGATTTAGTAGTGTGTTAAAGGGAAAGGTTGTATCAAGAAGTTCCAATGGTTTTTTCTATGTTGTTCCTGATTCCGTTACTTCAATTAAGCAAGAAATTAATGGAGTAGAAGAGAGGTTGGCAGATCTTCTTTTTCAATATGAACAGAGGTTTTCTGGTGTTTTAAGTAGATATGTAGGATTTTTGAAATTTATCAATAAAGAATTTGACAGATTTGATCACTATCAAGCTAGAGTAGAACTGGCAAAATCACAAAATTTAAATTTTTCCTTGATGGATAATAGTGACAAAATTATCCTAGATGGATTTGTCCATCCAGCCCTAACTGAAGCTGTACCATTTTCTGTAAAGTTTGATAAGAAAGTCTTGATGATTACTGGTGTAAATGCTGGTGGTAAAACAATGCTTTTAAAATCAATTCTCTCTGCTGTTTTTATGAGTAAATATCTGATTCCTTTTAAGTTTAATCCTAAAAAAACTGTTATTGGAAAGTTTAAAAATATTGAGGCGATTATTGAAGATCCTCAAAATAGTAAGAATGATATCTCCACATTTGCTGGAAGAATGAAAGAGTTTTCTCAGATCTTAAAAAATTCCAATCAGATTGTAGGAATTGATGAGATTGAACTGGGAACTGACAGTGATGAAGCAGCTTCACTTTTTAAAGTGATTTTAGAAGAGTTAATCCAGAAAAAAACAAAAGTAATTATTACAACACACCACAAAAGACTAGCAGCAATGATGGCTGGAAACGAAGAAGTCTCTTTAATTGCAGCGATGTATGATGAACAGTTTCAAAAACCTCTCTATAGATTTTTAGAAGGAAGTATAGGCAAAAGTTACGCTTTTGAAACAGCTTCTAGGTATGGTATTTCAGATCTTTTGGTAAAAAGAGCTAAAGAGGTTTATGGAGAGGATAAAGAGAAGTTAAACGATCTTATTCAAAGAAGTAGTGAACTGGAATTAGAGCTTAATAGAAAGCTAAAAGAGTTAGAAGAGAAATCAGAAAAGCTTGATCGTGAAAGAAGCAACGTAAAAGCTGATAAAGATAAGTTTTATGAAGATCTTATGGCAAAAAGAAGTAAGCTAGAAGGAAAGTTTAGAGAGGCTGTAAATAGTGCAAAAGAAGCAGCAAAGATGAACAAGCCACAAGAGATCCACAAAAAGCTCAATGAAGCTTATAAATCTAAAAAATCCCTTGGAAAGTGCCAAGTAGATGATCTTCCTGATTTTAAAGTTGGAGATAGTGTTAAATACCTTTCCAATAGCTGTATAATTCTTAAGGTTAGGAAAGATGATGTCCTTCTTGATGTAGATGGGAAAAAGGTCTATGCACCAAAAATCAAGATCTCTTCTGCCCCAAAGGTTCCTAAAAAGCCTAATAAATCAAAAGTAAATGTCCAAAAACCAACAAAGATGCAGATTAAGCTAGACCTTCATGGGAAGAGGGCAGATGATGCATTAGATGAACTGGATAAATTTGTATCAGATGCTTTGATTGTTGGATATGATGAACTACTTATCTACCATGGAATTGGAAGTGGGATTTTATCAAGGGTTGTAAAAGACTATCTAAAAGAACATCCACACGTTAAGAGTATTGAAGATGCCCATCCATCACTGGGAGGTTCAGGAGCTACTGTGGCTACCTTATAGTCTCACTTTTAATTCTATTTGTGTCATTAAATCATTTAGGCTATAATCCATATCACAATTACAATAAAGGAACCTATGGTGAACAGGCTAATTGTTACCCTATTTCTTTCAGTTTTTTTGTTAAACGCAGAAGAGTTTAAAGAACCTCAACTAAATATAAATAGTATTAATGGTATGGATTATGTAAACACACAAGACTCATCAATGGACCAAGCCATTGGTATGGTAAAAGGAATGATTAAAGATCCTAAGTTGAGATCTTTAACAGGGGTAAAGAGTTTAGTTGTTTTACAAGGCTCCAACAGAAGTTATTCTGAACCTTTTTATCAGCTAGTTACAGAAGAGTTGATTAGTAATTTAGGACGATTAGATAATTTTAGAATTAATTATTTTGAGAGAACACCAAAAGTATTAATTGAAGGAAGTCCTACAAAATTAAAAATCACAAGAGCTTTACAGAAAAAAATAGATGAAATAGCAAAGCTTTCAGCTGCAGATGGAATTCTTCTTTGGGATCTATTTGAACATGAAGGTCAGATGCACTTTATAGCAAGAGTTATTCATGCAGAGCAAAACTCAATTTTATGGCATTATAAAACCAATGAACAGTTTGTAAAAGTTGATAAACTATTACAAGCAGAACTGGTTAAGTATAAAGTACCTCAAACTTCATATATTGGTGTAGGTTTTGATACTCACTATATTTCAGGCGGATATAAACGAACAAAAGTTACAGCTTCAAGTGATCAAGAAGCTAACTATTTGATGGGGTTAGATGTTCTTTATTCTACACAATCTGTAGTTTCCCCTGTATTTAGGTTTGGTGTAGGTGGTTCGTTTGTAGGCAATTTTATTACAGATATGCCAGTAAATATTATTAATCTTTACGCAGATCTTAGATTTCAATTAAATGATTATGTTCCTCCCATTTATGATACTGCAACAGGTGAAATTATTCAGTATAGAAACCATCAAGAGTGGATGATGGGATTTAGTCTAGGTCAAACAATTGTTACAGGTTCAGAAAGACAAGCAGGATGGATGTATTCAGCCTATGGTAATCTTGGGATTTCCAAATCATTGGAGTTTAACGTTGGAGTAAAAGGATATCTTGACGCAAAACTAGAATATGCAGATGACAAAAAATATGATAAGTATTTAGTTCCACTGGGCACTAGTGTTTTTATGGGCGTGAAATTTAAAACTAACTTTGAAGAGGAGATTGAATAATGGTAAGAAAAAACTTAGCAATATTAGCTTCTTTAGGATTTTTAGTTATAGGTTGTGGACCAAAAGCTCAAGTGGCAGAGCCAACGGATGAAGAAACACAAAAACAATTAGAAGCTGAGGCTATAGATGAGTCTGCTCTAAATTTTGATGCTGGGACAGATAAAGAGAATATGGTTCATATTATCCGTGAAGGTGATGGAACTGTTATTGAATTTTGGGTTAATCCTTACAAAGATGAAGTAGAGATAGATTACACATTCTCACCTCAAGCCTATCCTCTATCAAGGTTCACACCAAGTACAGCTACAGAATTTCCATCTCGTCCTAGTGGAGTAGGAGCTTATGGAATAGATAATATGCAAGAGTTTCTAAACTCCTATGAAGAGGCACAGAGGCTTTTTTATTCCAATAACTACCCTGGTGCGTTAAAAGCTGTTCATAACGCTTTAAGAATTATGCCAACAGCTGTTCAAGGCTTTAAACTAAAAGGTTCAATCCTTTACAAGATGAAAGATAAACAAGGGGCTTTAAAAGCGTGGGAAGCAGCATCACAATTAGATCCAAAAGCTGAAGATGTTAGAAAGTCTATTAAGTCACTGAAAAGATCTAGGAAATGATTGGAAATCATTTGAGAGTAGCAAAGCTACGAGAGCACTCCGCTAAGGAATTAATGTCATGATCCAAAAAACTACACTTATAGGATTTTTCTTAGGAATTGTGATAATTGGCTCTTCAATTATTTTTGCTACAGAACATCCTATTATATTCTTTAATCTTGCTGGTATAGGTATTGTTCTAGGTGGTATTATTGCTACTGTAATTATCTCCAATAATTTTTGGGCACTTTTGAGACTTGTTCATGCTATTAAAGGAATCTTTTTAATGAGAGGAGTTCTTCCTCAAGATACTGCAAAAAGATATGTTGAATATGCAAAAATGGTTGCAGAAGGTGGCATTGTCTCTTTGGATGATACTGTAGAAAAACTGCCAAATAGCATTGAAAAGGATGCAATGACTCTTTTAGTCTCAGGATATAAAAAAGAGGAGATAAAAGCTTATATTGAAAACTCAACTATAGAATTTATAGAAAGACGTACAGAAGATTCAAATCTCTTTAGAACAATGGCAAAAGTCTCCCCTGCCTATGGAATGATTGGTACAGTTGTTGGTTTAATAGCAATGCTTCATAATATGGGTGATGACATGTCTAATATTGGACCATCTATGGCAATTGCTCTTACAACTACACTTTATGGTGTTCTTTTTGCAACGGCTATTTTCAATCCTTTCGCAGATAAAATCACTAGAAACATGGAGCTTCAACTGATTCATTACAGAGTTGTATTAGATGGAACTTTAATGCTTTATGATAAAAGAAACTACGTCCTTATTAGAGACGCACTAAACGCCCATCTTCTGCCTAAATACAGAAGTATGGCAGTTGAAGATGATGATTAACGAAAGACTTTTCAAACAAAAAAGAGAGGCGAATAACGAGGAGGAGACGTGGCTAATTACCTTTGCGGATCTTTTTACTTTATTATTTGCTTTTTTTGTACTTCTTGTAGGAAGTTCAACATATGATCCTCAAAAATATGAAAGAGTAAGAGAGTCATTTTTGAAAACTGTCAATGAAGATAGTGAACTAAAACAGAAAAGAATAGATAGAAAAGAACTTGAACAGCAAATAGAAAATCTTATAAAAGAGAAAAACTTAGAAGATAGAGTTATTTTGGAAAAAAATACAAAAGGACTTAGAATGACATTTCCTTCCAGTAGTTTTTTTAAAAGTGGTGACGCTGTAATTATGCCAAAAGGACAGCAGATCTTACTTGATATTCAAGAGGTGTTTAAAACAGTGAAATATAAAACTTTTAGAATTGCTATTGAAGGTCATACAGATGATGTTCCTATTCATACTGAAAAATTTCCATCTAATTGGGAGCTAAGTTCATCAAGAGCTGGTAGTGTGGCAAATCAACTTGTAAAAAATGGCTTTGCAGATGATAGAATTAAAGTTATTGGTTTTGCAGATACGAGACCATATATAGAACTAAAAGATGAGATGGAAATTGATGAAAAACTGGCAGTTCGAGCATCCAATAGAAGAATTGAACTCCAACTACTTTACTATAAGGAAGATTTTTGAAAACCCTTTTTAGATTATTACTATTACTACTTATTACGACTTTTACCTTTGGCAATATTGAAGAGTATGGAAGAATAAAAAACCTTGAACTGTCTCTAGAAAAAAGAATAGCAGATGAACTTAGAGTCTATATCAACTCTCCTTTTGGTGTTTCTGTAAAGATTGTAACTTCAAAAGTCAATAGGGGAAATGGAACTATTGATAGTAAGTGGAGCGGTGATGATGTGGCACTTCCAGGTGTTTTTAGTGGTACTCCTGAGGTTGAACCATCTAATCTCTCTGGTGAAGCAGGAACTTATATTGATCATATCCGTGTAACAATTGATATTGATGAAGGTGCCAATCAAGTTGAAGTAGATATGGCAACACAGATAGCAATTGAAAAAGCTGAACTTAAAGAGAACCGTGGTGATAAAGTTTTTATTAAAAGAAGAAAGATTAGTAAAGAAGGAACGGTAGGAGAGAAGCTTAGAAATCTAAGTGGAACAATGAAAGAGTTGGAAAAGAAGAAGAAAGAGAATGAAGATCTTGAAGATAGAATTAAAAGAACACTGAAAAAAATAGAGAATGGTAGAGAAGTTGAAAAAATCAAAACAATTCAAAAACAGCAAGAGCTTCTTTCTCAAATGGCAAGACTATCACAAGATCTAGACTCAAAAATTAATCTTTTAGGAGAAGATATTGATAGGAAAATAGAGATCTTAAATAGGGCAAATAAGAGGCTTTTAGACAATGAATCCGATAAAAATGATAAAAAGATCTTAGTGTTAAAAGATGAACTAGATAAAACATACGGAGCTTCCAATGAGAACTTTGAAAAGACTAAAATGCAGCTTTTTTATTGGATGTTGGCTGTTTTAATTGCTTTTTTAATTATTAGCTATATTATCTATTTTCTTACAAATGGACAGCAAAAGAATATGAAAGAGAACTTGATTTCTAAGATGGAAGGACTTATTGCAGCCAATAAATCAAGAGATACAAGTAGTAAGTCCAATAAAGGTGGAACACAAGATAAAGGAAAAGATCTAAAAGGGGAAAGTATAGTTAAAGATCTTTACTATCTTGTAAACACTAGAAAAGTTGGAGTAATGAACTTTATCAAAGAGTCATTAAAAACTGAATCAGGACAAGAGAAGATGGCTATTTTAGTTTCTCAAGTTGGAATGAGAACTTTAGAAACTCTTTTTGGTGGGCAAGATGAAAGTGTTATTGTTGGTCTTAGAAAAGCAAAAGATGACTACCCATTACCAGTTGATAGTCAGTTATCAGAAGCTGTAGATTCTTTGGTTCATGAAATAATGCTTGTTACAAATGATCTTTACAATGTTAAAAATAAAATTAATCCATTTGAGTTTTTGAAAAATCTTCCAGACGAACAGATTATGTTGATAATGGAAGATGAAGATATTGGAACAAAAGCCCTTGTTATTTCTCAAATTGAAGTTTTGCAATCAGCACGAATTATGGAAAAGCTTGATGTCGATGAAAAGGTTTCAATTTCACTGGAGATGTCAAGTATGAAACCATTGGGAGAAGCGGGATACTCAAAGTTAGGAGAGAGGTTGGCTGAGAAGCTTATAAGAATTCCTTCTATCAATAATTTTGTTGTTGATGGTACAGATGAAATGGTCAATAGACTTCTTATGATGACTCCTGTTGAACAAGAGATGATGATTAAAAAACTAAAGACTCAAGATCCAAAACTATATGGAAAAATTAGAGATAACTATCTTTTCTTTAATGATATTGATAAACTTGATAATAATACAGCAAAAGAGGTTATGCTAGGTATTGATGAAAGTGTATTAGCAATTGTTATTGCTACTAGTGGTAATGCTATTAAAGAGTATTTAATGGGTCTAATGAATGAACGAAAAAGAGCTATGGTTGATGAAAAGCTTAGAGACAATGGAAAGATTGCAGGAGATTCTGATAGTTCCCGTGAGGCTAGGGCAGAGTTTGTTAGTTATGCTACAAAAGTAGCAAAACTTAGAGGAGTTGAGTTTGGAGATCTTCATAAAGTTAATAGTACGTTTAACTCTTCTGCTATTGAAGAAGAGAATCAATTGTCATGAAGCTTTTTCTAATACTTATTCTTTTTAGTTCTGTAGTTTTTTCTGCCAGTGTTGCTAAGGTTTTAAGTGAAAGTGGAAATCCAATTGTTGTAAGAAATGGGAACAAGTTTCCTGTAAAAAAAGGAAGTCTTCTCTACGAAAAAGATACAGTTTTGACAGACAGGTTTTCCAAGTTAAGAGTTGTATTTATAGATAAAACAGTTATCTCTATTGGTAAAAATAGTAAGTTTATTATCTCTAAATATGCTTTTAATAAAACAAATCAAGAAGCATTTTTTAGTTTTCATGGTGCTATGAAAACCGTTACAGGAAAGATTGGTAAGATAAAACCTGATAAGTTTAAAGTAAAGCTTAGAACTAATACAATTGGTATTAGAGGAACTAAGTTTTATATTGATACCTCAAGGAATACAACAGCGGCATGTATTGATGGTGCTATTACAATCACCAAACCAAAAACTTGGCAACAGAAGCTTAAATCAAAAGTTGGTAGAAAGATCTATAGTGAAGCAAATGAAACTATTAGAGAAGAACTATTAAAACAAAGAGGTTCTCAAACCGTGGTAAAAGCTGGACAGATTTCTAAAATAGGACCTTCAGGAATTCCTTCAATTCCTAGGGTTTACTCAATGGCTGAGATTAAGCTTTTAGCAGGAGCTATTGGTCTTAGTGCTGCTGAAATTCTTTTTGATTTAGGGTTTAAAGCTACAGGTGGCTCTTCAAAAAAGAAGAAGGAAACTTTAAAAGAACAAGTCCATAAAAAGCCAAAAAGAGAAAAAATAGAGGATAGGTTTAAAATCCATGAATTATAAAATCTTTATACCAATTTTTATTGTTGTTTTTCTATTTACATCTTGTACCCATCTTTTATATAAAGAACTAGTACCTGCGACAGAGTTTGGACATCTTGATAGTGTACAATACCATATTGAAAAGAGTCCTAAAAGAGTCCATGAGAAAAATAAACAAGGACAGGGGCTTTTATTTTTAGCAGCAAAAAGTGGTAGTGTAGAAGTTGTTGACTTTCTTATTGAAAAAGGTGCAAATATCAACAGTTCTGATAAAGAGGGAAGAACAGCTCTTATGGCTGCTTCTGCTCTTGGACATTATGGTGTTGTAAAGTATCTTGTTCGTAAGGGTGCAAATATTAATATAAAAAAAAATGATGATTGGAATGCTTTGATGTTTGCAATTCAGTTTAATCATAGAAGTATTGCCCAGTATCTTATTGATAGAGGAGCAACTGCACCTGATTGGATAAAACCATCAAAAGAGGCTCAGCTTATATATTCTTCCCAGATTGGTGATTATGATGAAGTTGAATATCTTTTAAAAGAGGGGATTAATGTTAATAGTTTTTTTGTGAATACAAGAAATACTGCTCTACATAAAGCCAGTAAAAATGGACATTCAAAAGTTGTAAGGCTACTTATAAAAAAAGGTGCCAACAGAAATATGAAAAATAGAGCAGGGAAATCTGCTTTGATGTTGGCAAAAGAAAATGGTCATAAAAAGACCGCTAGAATTTTAATGAGGAGATAGAGTAGGTGTTATTAGGTGTAAATATTGATCATATCGCTGTACTAAAAGAAGCTAGAAAAGTTGCAGATCCAGATCCACTGATGGCTGTAGGAATTTGTAAAGAAGCAGGAGCTGACCAGATAACGATTCATCTTAGAGAAGATAGAAGACATATGCTTGATTATGATGCAGAGAGAATTATTGAGAACTCTCAGCTTCCTGTTAATTTTGAGTGTGGTTTAGATGAAGAGATTATTGAGATAGCTTGTAGGCTAAAACCTTACCGTGTAACATTGGTTCCTGAAAAAAGAGAAGAGGTTACAACAGAAGGTGGCTTAGATCTTTTTGGTCAAGGTGAGAAGCTTGAAAAGGCTATCAAAAAGTTTCATGACAATGAAATAGAAGTTTCTCTTTTTATTGATCCAGATGAGAATATAGTTTCTGAATCAAAAAGACTAGGAGTGGAAGCTGTTGAGTTTCACACAGGAAAATATGCCAATCTTTACGCTATGCTCTATTCCAACCTATCAAATACCCCTCACTCAATCAAAGAGTTTGAACTACCACGAAAAGAGTTAAAAAAGCTTTTAAAAATTGAGTTAGATCTACTAAAAGAAGTTTGTAAACAAGCAAAAGAGTTAGACCTCTTTGTTGCTGCTGGTCATGGTCTTAACTATCAAAATGTAAAAGATATTGTTGGAATAAAAGAGATTGAAGAATTAAATATAGGACAAAGTATTGTGGCACGTTCTGTATTTTCTGGTCTTCATAATGCCATAGAGGATATGAGTAAGCTTGTCAAATAAACCTACTGTTGCTGTAAGTGTTGGAGATCTTAATGGTATAGGTTTTGAAATAGTTCTTAAAGCCCATACAAAGATCTTTCAAATTGTCAATCCAATCTATTTCATCTCAAAAGATCTAGCAAAACAATCAGCAGATCTTTTAAATCAAAAACTTCCTAAAAACTTCCAAGTTTATGGAGAGTTTGAAAACTTCAAAATAAAACCATCTAAGGTTTCGAAAAAGAGTGGAAACTTCTCTTTTGAGTCTTTTAAACAAGCATGTGATTATGTTGATAAGAAAAAAGCTATAGGTGTTGTTACAATGCCAATCAACAAAGAATCATGGGGTAAGGCAGGATTATCATTTGTAGGTCATACAGACTATCTAAAACACAGATACCAACAAAACCCAATAATGATGCTTGGATGTGAAAAGATGTTTGTTGCTCTTTTTACAGACCATGTTCCACTAAATAAAGTTCCAGATCTTATTAATACAGATAAGATCTACAATTTCTTACTAGATCTTTCAAGAGATATAAAAAAAGAAAAAATAGCTGTTCTTGGGATAAACCCTCATTGTGGTGATGGTGGAGTTCTAGGAGATGAGGATTCTAAGATTCAAAAGGCCATTGAGAAAGTCAATAAAAAGCTGGGGAAAGAACAGTTTATTGGCACATTAGTTCCAGATACTGCTTTTACTAAAGCAAATAGAGAGAGATATAAAAATTTTGTTGCTATGTATCATGACCAAGGATTAACCCCTTTAAAAGCTCTTTATTTTGATGAAAGTATCAATGTTTCTTTAAATCTCCCTATTAAAAGATCTAGTGTTGATCATGGGACGGCTTTTGATATTGCTTATAAAGATAAGAACCCTTCTGTAAAAAGTTACTTAAATGCTGTAATGTGGCTAATAGGTTAGTCTAACAAATAGTGAACAGTAATTCTTACTCTAGTTGTTGTTTTAGGTCTAGGATAGTCTTTGTAGGCTGTTTTTATG
>JAOXRY010000330.1 GCA_025800305.1 Campylobacterales bacterium
CCTCAAACCATTTGATGGAGATGAACTTTTAAAAGCCCTTAAAAAGATCTACCAATCTTCAAAAGATGATTCATTACTTTTAGTAAAAGACAACTGCTTTTATGACAAAGGAAATAAGTGTGTTGTCATGACAGACAAAACAGAGAATCTAACAGAAAAAGAGAGTAAACTTTTGGAACTTCTTTTAAAATCAAAAGGAAACTTGGTCTCTTATGAAGAGATAGAGACAACAATCTGGTACGACACCTATATGACCCAAGAAACCCTAAGAGCTTTGGTTAAAAATCTAAGAAAAAAACTTCCTAAAGATAGTGTAGAAACTGTTACTGGTCACGGATTCAAAATCAAAAAGAGATCTTAAACACAGCTCCATCATCTCTGTTAAAAGCTATTAAGTCACCTTTTAAACTATTATTTACAATCATCTTTGACATATAGAGTCCCAAACCTGTTCCATCACTTTTTGTAGAAAAATATTCATCAAAAATATTAGAAAGGTTTTCATGGGAGATTCCTCCTCCATTGTCAGCTATTTCAATATGGATCTGTTTCATTTCTTCATAAACTTTTATTTGAATAACTCTTTCTTTTTCAATTTTACAAAGCTGATCAATTGCATTTTTAATAAGATTCATTAAAACTTGAATCGTCTCATTTTTTACAATTTTAGCCTTTATTTTTCTATCTTCTTCTTTAATAATCTGTATAGAGTGTATAGAGATAAGGTGATCTAAAAACTGTAAAACCTCATCTACAACAAGGCTAATTTCAATCTCTTCGATCTTTTTGTCTGGCTTAAAAAAGTTTTTGAAATCTTCAATAGTGTTGGAGAGATATTTTGTAGAATCAATCACTTGAACCATCAGATCTTTTACACTTGTTTCTTCTAATTTTTTCATATCAGACATCAGCTTGACCTGTGAAGCTAAAGCACCAATAGAGCTTAAAGGCTGTCTCCATTGATGGGCAAT
>JAOXRY010000336.1 GCA_025800305.1 Campylobacterales bacterium
GCATTTGGAGATTATTTCTTTATTGGATGTAAAAGATCTTATTATCGTAATTTCTAAAAAAGATCTTATCTCAAAAGAGCAGTTAAGTGAATTGTATGATGAGATAGATACCTATTTGGAAAACTTTGATTTTAGATATACAAAAATTGCTGTTAGTATCTATTTACCAGAGTCTATTGATAAATTGAAAGAAGCTCTTTTTCAATTGGATCTAAAAAGCAAACCAGAAGAAAATTTTTTTCGTTACTACGTAGATAGAGTTTTTTCTCCTAAAGGTATTGGTACAGTTGTTACTGGAACAGTTCTTGGAAAATCTATTGAAACTGGAGATAAAGTTTTTATCTGTGAACTTGAAAAAGAGACCAAAGTAAAAAATATTCAAGTTCATAATGAGACTAAGCCAGAAGCTTTTGTTTCAAATAGAGCCGCATTAAATCTTAGTAATGTTGATTATAAAAAGATAAAAAAAGGCTTTTTAATCTGTCAAAAAGGTTTTTTAAGAGGTTTTGATAGTGTGGATATTTACTTTGAATCTTTAGATCTGAAAAAGCTTATTCATAATAGAGAGTATAGTGTTTTTATAGGTTCTAAAAAACTTAATGGAAAAGTTCTTTTTTATGACGTAGATTGTGATGGAAAAAATGGCTTAGCAAAGATAAAACTTGAGGAGAAAATTTTTAGTATCTACGGAGAAAAAATAATTATCCGAGAAGAGAATCAAACCATCGCTGGTGGTATTATTCTTAATCCTATTAACGATCCTATGAAAAAAAGTCAGAAAAAAGAATTTTTACAATATTTAGAAAAAAAAGATTTAAAAAAAGCTTTTGAAGTATTAATAAATGTACATAAAAAAGGTTTTGGTCTTGTTAGTTCTTATCAGCGGTTTGGAAAAAACCATGAAGACGTATTAGAAATAGCAAACTCATTGGAGAATGTATTTATAGATGAAAAAGAGCTGGTTGTCTATCCCAGTGAAACAGAAAATATAATAAAAGAAACTATTATTGAGATCTTTAAAAAGAACTCTTATGCTCTTTTGTCTCCTACTTCCTTATCTCTTCGAATAAAGTGGGCTAGTGAAAACCTTATTGAGAATACTTTGGAGATTTTGGTAAAAGAGAAGATCTTAAAAAAAGAATCTGGACTCTATTCTAATCTAGAGATAAAAGAAGACCTACTAGATGTTTTGAAAAATAGAGTGCTTCAAAGATTAAAAGATGAAGGTTTTACTCCAACAGCACCATATAATATCTATGATGATATGTATATAGATAGAAAGACAGGAGATGGGATTTTAAAAGATCTTTCCAAGTCTAAAAATGTTGTAAGGCTTCAACACAATATTTTTATAGAAGGTGAAAACCTTTCAAAAGTTGTTGATATTATGAGAGGCATAATAGATGAACATGGTTTTATTGATATTAAACTTTTAAAAGAGAGCCTTTCTATTTCAAGAAAGTACCTTATTGCTTATCTTGATTACTTAGATCAGTTTAGTGATATTAAGAAAGAGGACAACAAAAGAGTGAAAGCTTAGCTTCTCTCTTCTGTGATTGGACTTTCAAAAAATTGGTATTTTCTGTTTTGAATTTTAACTAAAATATTTTTTTCTGCCAACTGTTTAAAAACTTTGATTACAGTTGGTTTACTTACAGAGATCTTATCCATAATATCTCCATAAGAGTAGTTAAGAATATTGTTTTCGTCAAGGTTATCAATAATAAAACGAATGATTTCTACTTGTTTTGTGTCTCCAATTGCTGAAATTGTCAAAAGCATATTATGATTTTTTTGAATAACTTTTTCTTGGATAATAGGAAGAAGAATCTCTCTTAAGGTCTCTAGTAGTTCTTTAATACTGATAGGTTTTACAAGATAGTTGGAAATTTTTAACTTAATAGCATCTAGTAGATATTGAGAATCTGTATAGGCAGTTGTAACAATTGTAGGAATTATTATGTTCTCTTTTTCTCTTAAATGTCTTATAAAATCTATTCCATTTTCATTTTCCAAAAGAATATCTGTAATGATTACATCAATTTTATTGGTTTTAATTATATTTAGTGCATCTTTACTGTTGGTAGCATGGAAAATTTTGCTGACAAAATCCTCTAATACATCTACAGTTTGTCTTGCCAACTCAACATCATCTTCAATATATAAGAGATTGTAATTAGAGAATAAGTCAAAATTATGATTGTGCAACACGTGCCTCCTGTTTTAAGTACAGTGTTATTGTAAAAATTGTTGCCTTAAACGGCTTGTCTTTCTTGTCTTTTCCATATTTGATATTTTTACAATCAATTGTTCCACCAGCATGTTTTTCAATAATCTCTTTAGACATATAAAGTCCAATTCCTGTTCCTGCACTTTTATGTTTTGTTGTAAAATATGGATCAAAAACTTTTGGTAAGATCTCTTCATCTATACCGCACCATTATCGATAATATGAATTTGTACTTTTCCGTTAAAGTGATTAACTATTATATCAATCTCTCTTTCTTCAACAGGTCTATTGGCAACAAGGGCGTCTTTAGCATTACTGATAATATTTAAAAAAACATGACTCATTTCATTGTAATAACCAAAAATCATCTTGTCTTTTTTTATAGTTACATTGACCTTTATCTTCTCTTTATCAAGAAAAAATTTCGCTAAAGATAAGGTGTGTTCAATACACTCTTTAATAAAAAAATTTGATTTTGTTTTATTTGGATGGAAAAAATTCCTAAAATCATCAATAGTATTAGACATGTTTTCAGAAAGCTTTACAGCATCTTCAATTTTCTCATCTAAATAGTCATCAGTAAGTTTTCCAACCATTCTTTTAGTTTTGAATCCTTGGAGAATAACCATCAATGAACCTAAGGGTTGTCTCCATTGGTG
>JAOXRY010000342.1 GCA_025800305.1 Campylobacterales bacterium
CGAAAGCCTTATGAAAATCTATAAAGATCATGAGACCCGCGATATTTTCATTGAGAGTGAAGTCCATAATATCAAAAATCGATCCTATGGGTTCCCCAATATAGCGGTCCTTAATGTATTCAGTTTGATTGTGATGGATAATACTTGGAAGTACCTCTTTTATTCTTGTGGCAAGTACTTTAGTCATAATTTTAGTATCAACATTAAGAAATGAGATGAACCTCCAATTTTCTAGAAAGGAACGATCTTTCCCTTTTTTCTCTAGAAGAGTAATAACAGCTTGCTTTTGTGACACAGACATTTCTCCTTTTTCAAAACACTCGTTTGCGGAGCAAATGAAAGGGTCACTGATTAAAGACCAGAATTTTTTATAGAACTCGATGGGGATTCCATCATTTCCTGGCGTTTTGTTATTTTGGAAGCTATCTAGTGATTTATAACACTCATCAGCAGAGATTTTACCTTTGCAAAAGTTTTTATCTACTTCAGATAATTTAGGTATCTTAAGATTATCTAGAAAGAGCGAAATTTCCTTACTATTGTTCGACTTTTTGTTGAAGCTTTGATATAATTTCTGGTAAAAACGCTTCTTCTCATTGAGAATTTTGAGG
>JAOXRY010000381.1 GCA_025800305.1 Campylobacterales bacterium
ACTATTTTTTCTATCCTCACCGCCTTGATGTAATTTACTATGTCGCCACTCGCTAGATAAGCAAACTCATCATCAGTCTCTAAAATTTTCAGCACTTTCTTGAACAAAAACTTGTCATCTCTTTGTGTAATCAGTCTTTTGATGATTGTTTCTATGAACTCATTTGATTTTACATTTGCTGTCCTCTGTAAAGGGTTCATCAAGGGATAATACATAACATCATTTTTCTTAACACCATTTTTGCCCTTTTCCAGTTTTTGGTTTGAAAAAAGAATGTATTTGACAGAGTATGCCTTCCTGTTCTTCTGTCTCTCTCTCACCGCCCTCCGTATTTTTTCAGCTGGTGTTTTCTTAACTATCCTTCTCAATATCCTACCAGCCTTCGTTACTTTCTTTCCTTCCCTTGCCTTTTTCAGTGCCTCTTGTTGTTTCTCGCTTACCCTTTCTTTACCTTCCGCTTTACCTATTGCCTTTTCATACTCCTTCAGTCCTTTCTTATTATCCTTTGCTGTCAGCCCATCTATCAACTTGTCAGCACTTCCATGTTGTACTATCTTCCTGTCCTCGTATAAATCTACTATGTTATTAATTTTTTCTTGGATGCTGTTGGACACCTTACCTATAAATCTATCTCTTTTGCTTCTCAAATTTTGTGTGTATCTTTGTATGGATTTTTTGGTCATATTGTAGTTTATGTATTTTATTTAGTCATTTTTTCTTTAGGTGATGTTTAGGTATAATAACTTTAGATAGATAGTTAAAGACAAATTATCTATTATATATAAGTATGACTGTAAAAAACATTGACGAACTGACATTAGATGAAATCAAAGAGCAAATGGCATTGTATCAACGCCTCTACTACAGAAAGAAGAAGGAAAGCGACCCTGCCTTTATGGAAAGAAACAGAGAACTAGGAAGACAGAAGTATTACAGAAGAAAAGAGAGACTAGGTGTTGAAACAAAATCAAGAGAGAAATATGACAATGAAAATCTTATGTTGATTAAACCTGCTTCGTAAATGATTGATATTAAGATTATTCTTAATATCAATTCTTTTTTATACTTGATGTCAATGTTGAATTTACTTTCCATAGACTTTATACTTTCTCTTATGGTAGGCTTGTTCCAAGGCAAATTTTTAGACCAAGCACCGGCTG
>JAOXRY010000389.1 GCA_025800305.1 Campylobacterales bacterium
TTGTAAAAGGAAAACTATCTATTTTCACTTTAACACTTTGTCCTACCTTTATAAAACCTATATCTTTATTTAAAATATTTGCTTCAACTTCTAAAGGTGTATTATCAGGGACTATCTGCATTACTATCTCCCCTTGCTGAATAACCTTACCTATCGTATAAGCTGTTAAGTTATGAACCACTCCATTGACAGGCGAAACCACAATTTTTTGTTTTAGTGTGTGCTTCATCTTACTCAATTCTGAAAACACTTGAGACAATTCTGAATCTACATCCCTTAATTCCTGTAGTGTCTCTTTTTTTGTTGTTTTTTCCAGTTGTTCCAACTCATAAAAAGAGATATCGATATCTGATTGTAATTTTTTCAGCTTTGATTTCATAATATCAAGCTCTCCCTCTTTTTCGATTAACTCTTTTTTCTTTTCATCAAGAAAAGCTCCAGATTCCAAACCATCTTTGTTTAAAGCCTCAATCTGCTCCACATTTTTTGTGTAAAAAGGAAGGAGTTTTTCAGATTTTTCTATCTCTTTTTCCAAAATACTCTTTTCATGATTGGTACTATCGACTTTTGATTGTAAAGAAGTCTTCTCTGTTCTATAGCTATTAATCTTACTTTCAAGTAGCCTATTCTCTTCTTTTAAAAACTCCTTTGGAACTTCATCAGATCTGATTTTTTTAAAAACACCTTTAGTTAAAAAGCTATCAAAATTTTCCAAAGCCATCTTTTTTCCTGTTAAAAGATGAAACTTTTTTTCCAGCAAGGTGTACTCTATCTGCTCTATATCTTTTCTTAGACCAATAAGCTTCTG
Source organism: Campylobacterales bacterium (assembly GCA_025800305.1). GTDB lineage: Bacteria > Campylobacterota > Campylobacteria > Campylobacterales > SZUA-545 > JAOXRY01. Next base: position 809 of record JAOXRY010000389.1, read on the forward strand.
TCCTTTAACTACTTTATCACCTTTTTTAACAAAAATATTCTCAACAACACCTGTCTCTTTTGGCTGAATAACCTGCATTCTTGTACTTGGTATAATTTTTCCCATTGCATTAGTAATAACATCTACCTCACTAAGAGAAATCCAAAGGATAAAAGTAAAAATAAGTCCATTAATAATCATCGGAACATACCAAATAAGCTTAGAAGGTGTCTTTGTTAAAACACTCTCTATTCCATGAAAAAATTCATGCTCTTTTTTGTTCATGTCACACTCTTTAAATCTATTGAAGTCTGGTTTTCATAGAGCCTGAAAAAATACCCTTTATCTTTTATAAGATTCTGGATACTTCCTTGTTCTATAATATTACCTTTTTGTAAACAGATAACCCTATCTGCTATTTTCAAAGTAGAAAACCGGTGTGATACGATAAAAACAGTTCTTCCCTGACAAATCTTTTTTAGATTGTTATGGATAAGTGTTTCAGATTCAAAATCCAAAGAGCTTGTAGCCTCATCAAGGATTAGTATCTTTGGTTCATTGACTAAAGCCCTAGCAAAAGCAATTCTTTGTCTTTGACCAGTTGAGATCATCTCCCCTCTCTCTCCTACAACAGTATCGTATGATTTAGGTAGAGATCTAATAAATTCATCAGCACCTGCTAATTTAGCTGCACTCTCTATCTGTTCCATCGTAGCAAATGGATTGGCTAACATGAGATTCTCCTTAACCGACTTATTTAAAAGTAGATTATCTTGCATAACAACACCAATCTTTCTTCTAAGCCACACAGGATCAATCCCTGCCGTATCAATGCCATCAATAAACAGCTTTCCTTTTGTAGGAATATGAAGTCTTTGAATAAGTCTAGTAAGTGTGGTCTTCCCAGAACCAGTATGACCAACAATCCCAATAACTTCCCCTGCTTTTGCCTCAAAATTAATATCTTCCAAAACAAAAGGTAGGTCACTTGTATATTGGAAAAACACTCCATTAAAAGAGACTTTCCCCTTCATCTCTCCATAACCACTTGTATCCTCATACAAAGCAGGCTCTTGCTGTGTATTAAAAATTTCAGAAACCCTTTTTACAGAGATCTTTACCTGATAAATCTGCTGTAACATCTGAGCAACTCTTTGGGCAGGTCCCATAACCCTTCCTACAAGCATATTAAAAGCAATAAGTTGCCCTGCTGTCATATTCCCCTCTAAAACCGATAAAGCACCAATCCATAAACAAAGAGCAACCGTACCCTTATTTAAAAACCCTGATATCTGACCTATATTTCCTGTAAGATTTTCTGTCTCCATAGTCTGAATTGTTTGATGACCCAAATGTTCTTCCCATTTTCTCTGCATTCCTGGTTCTATAGACATAGATTTAATCGTCTCTATACTAGATACCGTTTCAAAAAGAAATGACTGAGACTCTGTAGTAATTTCTTGTTTCTCTTTAAGTTTCTCTTTCAAAAACGGGCTCACCACTCCATAAATAATAAAAAGCAATATGATAGATAAGACAACAACACCTGTAAGCAACGGGCTAAAAAGATACATTACTATTAAAAATATAATTCCAAAAGGTGCATCTATTAGCGTTGCCAAAATACTACTACTTAAAAAATTCCTAATAAACTCCACCTCTTTAAATCTAGCAATAGTATCCCCGCTTTGTCTATTGGAAAAAAAGCTAAGAGGAAGAGAGGTTAGATGTCTAAAAAGCCTAGAAACCATAATCACATCAATTTTTGCTGTTGTAAGATTTAAAAGGTGTTTCCTAGCATATCCTAAAGAGAAGTCAAAAACCGCAATTAAAGCAAGTCCTATTATCAATACCTCTAAAGTAGCTTTTCCACTAGAACTAAATACTTTATCAATAATAATCATTGTAAAAAGAGGGGTTACTAGGGCAAAAAGCTGAATTAAAAAAGCTGATGTCAACACCTGCCCCATTATCTTTTTCTCTTTTAAAAAAGTCTTTGTAAACCAATTTATACTAAAGTCTTCAATTCCTTTGTTACTATCTCTTCTTTTCTTAATTAAAATTATCTCATCTTCAAAAGTATCACTGAATTTTTTAAGTGGAGCATAGAAGCTTTTTTGTTTATCTACATCGTAGTAAAGAATATTCTCACCCTCTACTTTTAAAATAATACAGAACTCACCACTTACTAATCTACCAATAACTGGAAAGGGCTGTTTACTAGGATCTTTTAAATTAAAACTACTCTTCTTTGAATCAATCTTTAAAAACTCCTCTGATACAAGGAGAAGATCTTCTGTTGTCATCTCTTCATTTTTACCAAGCCAAGCCTGAATTTCTTCATATCCTGCAGGAATCTGTTGCATCCTACAAATCATTACTAAAGATGAAATACCACTATTTCTCTTATTTTCCACTTTTCGCCTTTGCTGTTATCATTTGATAATTATTTATAAATGTAGAATCAAGTTCTCCTGTAGTAAAAAGAAGTTTTCCACTATTTTGAAGATAAGTTTTTCTCATTTCCTCTCGCTCTACTAAAGCATCAAAAAGTTCATTTTCAGCTTCTAAAACATCTACAATAGATTTTCTTCCCATCTCATACGCCCTTTTTGTAGCGTGTAGAGTTTTTCTTTTTGACTCAATGACTAGATGGTAGCTTTTCAAAGAATCCATTGTTGTAGTTGCAATTTGATAATAGGTTATAATCTCACTTTTTAGCCTATTTTCCAGCTCCAAAATTTTATTATTGCTGATTTTTACATCTACTTTCGTCTTATCAAGCTGAGTCTTGCTACTCCATCCAGATAGTATATTCATCTTTAAACTAAGGGTTGCTGTGTGCTCAATAGCAGACTCTGGAATATCACTCTCTTTATATTTATAAGAGAGTTCTAAAGTAGGATAAAAAGCTCTCTTGGCTCTCTCTATATTTTGTAAACTATCTCTATTATCTATCAGAGTCTGTCTATATTCGTAATTATTTTTTAATCTCTCAATCCAAAAATCAAGCCCTTGTAAAAATAATACACCCTCTTTAAAGCTAGATTGCTCCTGTAGTGTAAAACTCTCCAAACCTGTATACTTTCTTAAATCCTCCTGTGAAGATTGAAAATTTGCAAAAGCACTATTGTACTGACTATAAAGCCTACTATTTAAAGCCAACGCTTTTAAATAATCCACCTCAGAGATAAGCCCTGAATTCCTTCTAAGATTTGCCTGTCTTATGTTTTCTTTATAGTTTTGGATCTTCTCTTGGAGTAGATTTAACTTATAGCTATTAAAATAGTGTTCAGAATACTTCTCTACAACTTTTAATATAATCTCACTATACCCTTTCTCTTTACCTATAGTAGCCTTTTCCAGATTATTATCTTTCTCTTTATAATCAAACATCAAAGAGGGCTTATACACAGGCTGTTTTACAGAAACAGTAGTATCTCTTCTCCTATCTCGATATTCAGAGACTTTTCCATCAATAACCACAGGAAACTCATCTACTTTTAGCTCCTCAATCTCCAAATCTAAAGTAGGGAAAAAAGCACCAAAAGCAGAGGATTTCTCCTTTTGGGCTGAAATTACCGAAAGAGAGTAGTTTTCCAACTCTTTATCATTCTCCAAAGCCAAATTATAGACATCTAAAGGAGATATAACCTTACAAAATGCTCCTGAGATAAGAACTACCCAAAGAGTAACAGTTCTAAAACCCACCTATACGTTCTCACCTCTGTCTAAAATAACTTTACGTTCTCCTGCTTCGTTATAACTAAAGTATCTAAACTTCTTATCTTTAAATACCGTTTTTTTAAGATCTTGAATCATCTCTTCTGATTTTCCAAATGGAGCTATTACATCCATCAGCCAGATATTCTCTCCGCTATTCCACTCATTAACACCCAGCTTACTTCTTCCAGCTTCTAATTTTAGTGATACCTCCTCACTAACCGAAGCCCACAGTATCACCCCCACAGGTTGAGACTGATTTTTAAATATCCTAAACTGTCCGTTTGCAACAGGAGGCATCACCATCCACTCCAAATCTCCTATAAAAAAGTTATGTTTATGAATAGGTGAGTTTAAAAGTAACCATACAATCTCTCCTATCACCCCTGACATAGTCTGTAAATTTTTTTCTTGTTTCTCTTGTGACATTTTTTCCCTTTAAAATATATTTTCTACTGTCTCTTCTGTCTCATCCAGAGGAAGGACATCCAAAGGTATATCAGTAGATGAGGAGTTACCACTTACAGCTGCTAACTGTTCTATAAGAATATCTGCCTCTTTATTGAGATCTTTTGTAGTTTCATCAATCTCACCACCTATAAGCATTGCTGCTGCATCTTTTTTATTACCATCTTTATCTGTATAACTTCCGATAGAAAGAACATCTCCGTTGTTTACCGCTTTTGTATCTAGATCAAAAGAGACAATTCCAGCTTCCTCTAAAGTCATCATCTCTCCATCATCACTTACACCATTTTGATTGAGATCTTGCCATATAAGAAAATCACTCCATCCAGAGTCATTCTCATCAAAAATATTGTCATCATTCTCATCAAAAAGATTTTTTAAAGCCTCAAAATCATCAGCAGCAGTCTCATCTAAAACATTCCAAGAAAGCTCTGGCAAAGAAGAGACCT
>JAOXRY010000417.1 GCA_025800305.1 Campylobacterales bacterium
CTAAAAACAGCAAAATCTTCCATTTTAATATTCTGTCTTAATGATAGGATGATTGACAAAATAAATACTGAAAAGCTTACATACCAAAGAAGAGGAAGAGTTTTTTTATATTTTACTGCAAACCAGTACAGTGAATAGATAAAGTATAAAAACATAAAAGGAGAAAATATTGCCCCATAGATTCCAAAGATCTGAACAAAGTGACCTTTTGGTACTCCACTGACATCAAACCCAAAGATCCCATAGTTTAGAGTAAACCCTATAATTGAAATTATAAGAAAAATATTGTCTTTTTTGTAAATGGAGTAGACAAACATACCAAAGAAAAGTAGTAAGAAACCTTGATCTGCAAAAGAAAGAAGCAGGGCAAAAATAGCTGCTGTTGGCTGATGTCTTTTAAAAATAACAAAAAATAAAAGAGTCAAGAAAATTACAGCACCTGCTTTATCGACAATCAAAGCAGAACTAATAACTCCTGGAAGCAGTGAATAGAGAAATACTGTTAATAAAGCATCTTTCTTTGTTTTTAAAAAGCTTTTTGCCAATTGATACATTAAAAGAAGATTGAACATATGCAGTGTGACAAAAGGAATTCTTAGTGCGAAATCATTTTGTCCAAACATCCAAAATGAGAAGCTTAGTGGTATATGTAAAAGTGTTTCTGTTTCTAAAACCGAATGGGCTTCTGCATAGCTTACAGACATTGAAGAACCATAAAAAAGTAAAAAAATATATTGAAAAGCAACAAATGCTAACAAATACTGTTTTGTTTGAACTTTAGAAAGAAACTCTTTTACCATGTTACACTTTTAAAAAGTTATCAATCATCTCATGACCATATTGGCTCATAATCGATTCTGGGTGAAACTGCATTCCATAGATCTGTCTATCTTTGATTTCCAAAGCCATAATCTCTTTATCATCACTACTTTGTGCCGTAACAATAATCTCTTCTGGAACAGAATCTTTTTCAACTACTAAAGAGTGGTATCTTGTCGCAGTAAACTCATTTGGTAGATCTTTAAATAGTTTTGTATCTTTTGTGATTTCAACAGTGGAAGTTTTCCCGTGCATAAGTCTCTTAGCACCAACAACCTTCCCACCATACACTTGTGCAATAGACTGATGACCAAGACAGATCCCAAGAATCGGTGTCCCTTTATCTCCAAAGTGCTTGATAACATCAAGGCTAACACCAGCCTCATCAGGAGTAGAAGGACCAGGAGAGACAATAATTTTCTCTGGATTCAAAGCTTCAATCTCCTCAACTGTCAGCTCATCATTTCTAATAACCTTCAGATCTGCCCCTAGCTCTTTTGCATATTGGACAATATTGTATGTAAAACTATCGTAATTATCTATCATTAAAATCATGTTGAGATTATACTATTTTTTAAGCTAATATTAATATTTTTGGAAATATATTTATTAAAAATTGTTTGTATTACATCTATTTCAAAACAAAAGCAACCAACAAGACGAAGAACGATATCTGTTGTCTATAGACCTTTACTCGTTGCGAGAGCCTTCAGAGTTCTTTTCTTTTACCTGTCAGGGTTTTCTTTTTGTAAGAAAAAAAAAGGGTGACACTTAGGCGGGGTTTCCTAAAGCCGCGATCTAATAAATACCCAACCCTAATACTATTTAAGTAAAAGCAATAGGATCGATATCAATCTTCGCCAAAGAATTCCGACTATTAGCAATAGCATAAAGTAGATCTTTAGATGATTTACTTCTTAAAATTATTTGAGCTCTAAAGTTTCTATTGATCTTATTAATAGGACACTCTCCAAAACCAATAATTTCAATAGAAGGTTTAAAAGCTTTTAATTTCCCCAACATCTCTTGAAGGTTTTTCTCAATTTTTACAACATTAGGATCTTCAAAAAGGATTTTTGCTAGTTTCATAAAAGGAGGGTAGAGGTCTTCTCTAAAAACTATGTTCTCTTTTAGAAAGATCTCATAGTCACCTAAATAACTGGCGAAGAAATTTTCATTATTTGTTTGGATTATAACTTTTGCCAGACCAGCCCGTCCAGCTCTTCCTGAGATCTGATAGAGCATACTAAGTGCTTTCTCATCAGCAGTGTAATCAGCAGAAGCCAACATATAATCTAGACCAAGGATAATACAGCTATCGACGTTGTGGTAGTTATGACCTTTGGAGAGCATTTGAGTTCCTACCAAGATGTCAATCTCTCCACTATTGAATCTATTCAGAATATCTTTTAGTTTTTTATCGGTTGTTACTGTATCTCTATCAAATTGTTCGATATTACAATCAATTTTGCTTTTTACAAAGTCAACGACTTGGGCAGTTCCTACACGGGTGGATTCTAATTCATCAGATCCGCAGTTGTGGCACTGATGTGGGATCTGGTCCTGATATCCACAGTAGTGACACTTCATCACTTTTTTAAAGCTATGAACACTCATGGCAACATTACAAAAAGGGCACTCAACAGTTTCAGAACAAGCTTTACAAACTAAGTATTTAAAGTTTGCTCTTGTAGGGACAAAGATAATTGATTGTTTTTTCTCACTGACGCTTTTTTGTAAAACTGATAGACTCTCTTCATCTAGGATATCATCTGTAGGAGTTTTGAAAATAAACTCTTTGGAGCCTTTAAAATATTGACCTTTTAGCCTTGTGGTTGGGAACTTTTCATAGCTTTTCATAGAAGGTGTTGCACTTCCTAAAATTACTTGAATTCCTAATCTATCTCCAAAAAGAACTGCTAGATCTCTTGCGTGGTATTTTGGGTTTGTATTGGATTTATAACTCTCATCATGCTCTTCATCAACAATAATAAGTCCTAAGTTTTTAAGAGGTAGAAAAAGAGCAGATCTTGCCCCTGCTATGACTCTTATATTTCCAACTGTTAGATCTTCTAAGATCTTTCCTTTTTTCTTTTTTGTAATTTTAGAGTGCCATATGGCAATGAGATCTTTGAAATGCTCTTTCAGTCTTTTTTCAATCTGTGGAGTAAGACTGATTTCTGGCATGAGAAATATTGCTGTTTGATTTTTATTGAGAGCTCTTTCTATTGCTTTAATATAGATCTCTGTTTTTCCACTTCCTGTATCTCCAAAGAGCAGAGCAGTTCTATTTTTTTCTAAAAAGTCTAGGGATTTTTGTTGCTTTGATGAAAGTTCTACTTTTGTTTGAATATCTATCTCTTCTAGAAGTTCTTTATCTGAAAATGGAGTGAAAAGGTCTAAAGCTAAAGAGAGGTTGGAGAAGTAGTAACTGCTGATAAATTTACTGATTTTTATTTGGTCTTCTGTAAGAAAATCTTCATAGAACTCATCAATATCAAGACACTTGAATTCTGGTTTTTCCAGCTTTTGGACTACGTAGCCAAATTTGTCCTTTCTGTTTACTTGGACCTTTACTTTTGTATAAAGAGGAATATCTTTAGAGGATTGATAAGTAAATCCTTCTGTGTTGGATTTACTTATCGAAACAAGGTAGTAATTCAAATTATATTTACGATTTAAACTCGTCTAGTTTTGATTTAAGATCTTCGGCAGTTCCTAGGATATTGTTGGCAATATTAGAAACCTCTGAAATAGCATTTGCATTTCTTTCTGCTAGATCTGTAACATTATCCATACTACTTACCAAGGTTTTTGTCTTGTGGCTAATAGCAACAACAAGTTTTACAGAGTTATGAGATTTATTATTAGTTTCAGACATTAAGTTTTTAGTATCTTCTGTTTTGACTTGGATTTTATTAGCCGCTTCTGAAATTCTTTCCATCTCAACTGAACTATCACCAATCATATCAGCAGAATTACCTATTGCTTGAAGAACGATATTGATTGTTGCGTCAATTTCTGATAGGGATTTTTGAGTTCTTTCTGCCAGTTTTCTAACTTCATCAGCAACAACCGCAAAACCACGTCCATGCTCTCCAGCTCTTGCTGCTTCAATTGCAGCATTTAGTGCTAGAAGATTTGTCTGTTCAGCGATATCTTTTATAACACCAAGAACATCTTTTACTTGTTCTGCTTCACTGTTAAGTTCACTTAAACTTTGACTCATTGCTGTTTGAGTCTCTGAAGCTTTTGAGATGGCAGTTATAATCCCTGAAAGATCTTCAATCATACTATTAAGTGCGTTTCCTGTTTTGTCAAGATCTTTTGCTGTTGAGATTGACTCTTCTTCACTTTCATTTAGGTCGTGTGTAATTGTAGAAACAAGATAGTTTGACTCTTTAGTCATTGCATGTTGTTCTTTTATAGCCTCTTTAATATCAGATGCTATTTTTTGAAGTTCTTCTCCAGCTGCGACAGAATCTGTTGAAGCTTCTTTTGATGTGTTTACAGTTCCTTGAATTTTTGCGATAAATTCATCAATATAGTGACTTACACGGCTTAGTTCATCGCCATTTTCATAGTTGATTCTTTTTGTAAGATCTCCATCACCATCAGTAAGATTTTTTGCTAACTCTTCCACTTGGCTCATTGGTCCTAATAGTTCTCGTCTAAAAAAAAGAGTAAAAATAACGATTATAGAGATAGTAGCAAATGCCATTGTTAAAGCAATTTCCCCTGCAGATTTATTGATTTCATTGTATGTGTCATCAAGTGAAACTGTTAGATCCATAACACCAAGAACAGCACCTTTTTTTGCATTGTTATGACAAATCATACACTCATCTGCTGCAATAAGAGGTTTTACAAGTCTTAGACTATGTTGATTGTTTTCATTATAATCTTTTGTCTTTTCTGATTTTGTTTTAAAAACATCTTTAACTATACTATCTTGCGTTTTGTACTTGTTCTCACCATAAAACTCAATAACTTCTTTGCTTCTATAAACTCTAATATCTCTGATACCATTGATTTTTTTTGTATCGGCTATTGTAGAGCGAATGATTTCTCCATCTCCTGAGTTCATCGCCATTCTTAAGGTTTTAAAAATGGCATTACTTAGTGTGTCCATATTTCTTTGAGTGCTAGAACTAATAACTCTTTCAAAATCAGCAGAAGTGAGGGTATAAATTATAACGTTAGCACCAATCGTAAAAGTAAAAAGAGTAAAAATAATCTTGGCGTTAATCGTTCTCATAAATGAAGGCATAGCTCTCCCTGTATAAATTTTAATTAAAAATCTAGCAAAGATTATACCCTATAATTTTTAATTGTGAGAAAATTTTTTAAGAAAATTTTAAAGAAAGGTGAGAAGACCGTGAGATCTCCTCAAAATATGATATTAAGCTACTGCTACTTTTACTTCATCAGATTGCCAAATACCGTGTTTTGTACAGTATGCTAGTGCTCTTAGTTTCATGTTTTTTTGTGGAACTACGTTGAAAACAACTTCTAAGTTACCTTTTTCACCTTGTCCACCATTTTGACCTGCAAAGTGACAGGAACCAGCAATTTGAGTTTCACCATCAAATAGTTTTACCTCTGCAATGTAGTGATCAAAATCATCAGGGTGAGTATACTCTTTCCCTACAACAACTTTTACTGGAAACTTTTCACCTTTTGTTCCACTATCTTGACAGTAAACAAATGGAGAGTGTCTATCGATGTAGTCTTTCTTTGCTTCTCTTTCTACTTCATCGATGTTTACATAAGAATTTAATGTAGCCATTCTCAATCCTTTTTCTTTTTTGATTTAAAAGAGAAATATTCTCTTTAGAAAATATTTTAACTTAAATCAGATAAATTTAGTCTCATTTATCAGGATTGATTTTTGATGATTTTTTCTACTACTCTTAGAAGATTTTCTTCAATATTTAAGGTGTGTTTTCTTAAAGATTCTTCTGTGCCATAACCAGTAGTAACTCCAAATCCATTAATTTTTGCACTTGAAGCAGCAATTAGATCCATCTTCGTGTCTCCAATCATCCAAACCTCTTCATTTTTATGATTCATATTTTTTAATGCTGTTAAGATTGGTTCAGGATGAGGCTTAAGTTTCTTTACGTGTTCAAACCCAATAAGAGTTTCAAAGTAGTCCATAATTTTTAAATGTTCTAGCAGCTCTTGAGAGTATGTACCTGTTTTTGTTGTTACTACCCCTAGTCTTCCATGTTTTGAAGCCAGTTCGATTGCTTCTTTTGCTTGAGGAATTAAAAATGTTTTTTCTCTATGAACTTTTCTATAATTTTTCTTATAAGAAAGGACAATTTCTTTGTTTTCTATTTTATTGGTAACCCCTAAACGGGTAAACATATCTGTTAGTGGATAGCCGATTAACGACGTGATTTCTTCATTTTTTTTAGAGGGAAGATTGTGCTTATCAAAAGCGTAATGGAAGCTTTCTAAGATTGCTTCTGTAGAATCAATTACTGTTCCATCTAAATCAAATAGCATTATTAAGTTTTTCATAAAATGATGATATACTATAATCAATAAAAAAGTTGAAATTAGGGGTATAAAATAGGTTTACCAAACATTAAAAGAGAAGATTTAAACTTACAAAAAGTTATTTTAATCATCTTATCAATTCTTGTTGCTATCAATTTAATAAACTTTGCCGTTATGCAGTATGGGACAGAGTCTCAAAAGAGAGTAAGTGCTTCTATCAACAAAAGTGGAAAACAAAGAATGTATAGCCAAAAGATATTGGCATACTCTTTTATTTTTATTTCTGAACCAGAAAAAAGATCTGAGACCAAAGAACTTCTTTTAAAGCTTTTAAAAGAGGTGAATGATTCTAATAAAGAGTTAATCAATGGAACAGATGAATTGACAAGTGCTTTGGAATTAAGTGATAACTTCTATAGTCTTTATTATCAAGCTCCTGTAAATATTAATCAAAAATTAAAAAGATTTATCTATGAAGTTCATGACCTGTTAAAAGAAAAGCCAGAAGATCTAACAATTGATAATTTCCACTTAAAAAATATAGAGCGACTTTCACAGCCACTAATGAAAGCTTTTGATAGAGCAGTTACAGAGTATGAACAAGTAGCGGTAGATGATATTCAATTAAGAACATATATTCGAATAGCCAATCTTGCTTTTACTTTTATGATAATTTATCTTCTTGCCAAATATATTTTCTTTCCTTTGATTACAAAAGTTAAGACAAGAGAAGAAGAGCTTATTGAGAAAGAGAAGTTTTCTAATATTGTCATAGAATCAAATGAAAATGGAATCATTGCTATTAATTCTAAATCAGAAGTGATTGTCTTTAACAGTGCAGCAGAGAAAATCTTTGGTTACAGCAAAGAAGAGATGCTAGGACTTGATAGTCTTCAAAAAATAATTCCAAAACCTTTTTTTAAAGCCCATGACGACTCTTCAAGAAACTACTTAAAAGGAAAAGGCTCCAAAGGATTAGTTCATAATAAACATAAGTTACAAGCTGTTCGAAAAAGTGGAGAGTTATTTGATATTGAGATTGCCTTTGGTTCAGAGATCTATAATAATGAGATTATCGTTGTAGCCAATGTTGCTGACATTACTGAGGATATAAAAAGACTTAATGAAATTACAGAACTCAACAGAGAGCTTAAAAGATCTTTAGCTTCAGAAAAGAGTTTTTTAGCTTCTATGAGTCATGAAATTAGAACACCTTTAAATTCTGTTATAGGATTTCTAAATCTTCTTGATGAAGCCAGACTTACTGGTGATGTAGGAGAGTGGATTAAAAAAGCAAATGTAAGTTCTGATCATCTTATGTCGTTAATTAATGATGTATTGGATGTTTCTAAAATCCAAGCTAATCAGATGGAAATAGCTGAAGAAAAAATTGATTTAGAAAAGATTTTAGAAGAGTGTTTAACAATTATATCAAGCCGTATCAAAGAGGATGTGACATTAGAACGAGAAATAGACAAAATCAACTATTATTTAAGGGGAGATAGCTCAAGAATCAAACAGATCTTACTTAATATTCTAGGTAATGCTTCAAAGTTTACAGCAAAAGGATTTGTGAAACTCTCTTTGAAAAATATTAAAGAGAGTGAGAAAACTGTTAGTTTTCATATTGATATAGCTGATACAGGAAAAGGAATTGACAAGGAAAAGGTTTCAACACTTTTTGGTGCTTTTAAACAAGTTAGTGCCAAAGATGAAGGAACAGGATTGGGACTTTTTATTTCCAACAATCTTGCCCAGCTAATGAATGGAGATCTAAGTGTTGAAAGTGAAGTTGGTAAAGGAACCATTTTTACACTTGCTTTAGAATTAAAGAAAGATTCAAAAAAAGAGAAAGAGTCTCCAGAGAGTGTGATAGAGAAAAAAGTTATTTATGAAGACTTTTCAGATCTAAAGGTTCTTGTTGTTGATGATGTAAAAATGAATATTGTACTGGCAAAGGCAATATTTAAAAAGAATTTCAATATTGTATTTGAAGAAGCTTATGATGGAGAAGAAGCAGTCAATAAAACTAAAGAGAAAGATTATGATATTATTTTTATGGATATACAGATGCCAGTTATGGATGGTATTACAGCAACTAGAGAAATCCGAAAGTTTGACAAACAAATAAAAATAATAGCTATGACAGCCAACGCTTATGCTGAACATAAAGAAGAAGCCTTTGAAGCAGGTATGAATGGCTATATAACTAAGCCAATCTCTAAACCTATGATTGAAGAGGTTCTTAGTGATTTAAAAAAGGGAAAGACCAATGGTTAAATTGATAAAAGATAGAACATTTCTATCTGGGGTTATTTCTATTATAATTATTTCTATGGGAATATTTTATTTTATTCCTAAGATCACAGAAAAAAACACTATTGATACAATCACTAAAAATTCAATAAACTCTGTAGAACAGATGAAATTAATGAGAGCTTATTATGTGGATAATGTCACAAAAGATATTAAAGAATACGCTCCAAATATCTCTTTTAACCATACCCATGAAGGAGCAGATTCTAAGATTCCATATCCTACCACAACTATTCATGATTTAAGTAAGCTTTTTAGTGATAACACAGGAATTAAGTTTAGACTGTATAGTGATTTTCCATTTAAAAATAGAGAGAATAGAAAATTAGATGAAAAAGAGCAAGAAGCAATAGCTTTTACAAAGAAAAACCCTGAAGGAATATACGTTAGAAGAGATCTTTTAAATGAAAAAGAAGTTCTTCGTGTTGCTGTTACTGACTATATGACCTCTCAATCTTGTGTTGATTGTCACAATAGCCATCCAGAGAAAACTTGGAAAGAAGGAAAGTGGAAGCTAGGAGATAAAAGAGGGGTTATCGAAGTTATTACACCAATAGAAGATGAATTAAATGGACATAAAAAATTGTTAAATACCATATTAATAATCATATGTTTAACTTTATCTATCGTTGTTTTAATTAATTTTTTTCTAAGAAAACATGAAGAAGGTTAGTGAACTTTTAGCTTATGGTGTTTCTACATTAAAAGAAACATCTCAAAGACCACGTTTAGAAAGTGAGATCTTATTAGCTTATGCTCTAAAAAAAGAGAGAGTTTGGCTTCATACATATCCTGAGGTAGTTGTAGATGAAAGTCCCTACATCGAGATGATACATAAAAGAAGAGAAAACTATCCTTTAGAATATATAACAGGAACTGTTTCATTTTATGGAGAAACATTTTATACATCTGAAGGGGTTTTGATTCCTAGACCTGAAACAGAGACCTTAGTTGAGTTAGCTTCAAAAGAGATAGGAGATAAGCCTTTAACTATATGTGAGGTAGGGGTAGGAAGTGGAATTATTTCTATCATCCTTGCTAAGTTGAATCCACACATAACCATTATAGGAACAGATATTAATCCTAAAGCTATTGAATTAAGCAAAAAAAATGCGAAAAAATTCAATGTTATAAATAGAATAGACTTCAGATTAGGTTCAATTCTTGAACCTGTAAATGAAAAGATTGATATTCTAGTTTCTAATCCTCCATATATTGCTGATGACTATCAACTTCCTGAAAATGTCAAGTATGAGCCAAAAGAAGCACTTTTTGGTGGTATTCAAGGGGATGAATTAATTCAAGAAATAATAGAGAATTGGTATAAAAAAGATATTTCTCACTTTTTTTGTGAATATGGATATGACCAAAAGTCATTAATAGCTAAATATATTGAAAAATACGATGATGTAAAAGTCCTTTACTATAAGGATCTAGCAGGGTTAAACCGAGGTTTTATACTGAAAAAAATCTAAAAAAATAAAGATGAATATTATTTATCATTTAAAGTTAGATTAAGACTTACTACTCTACAATCAAAACGCAAAATTAGAAAATTCTAAGGATACATATTATGTTAGAAATTAGATGGCATAGTCGTGCTGGTCAAGGTGCTGTTACAGGTGTGAAAGCACTCTGTGATGTTATGGCACAAGAAGGCAAACATGTTCAAGGTTTTTCAGTGTATGGAGCTGAAAAAAGAGGTGCACCAATGAATGCTTTTAACAGAATTTCTGAAGAAGAAATTATTGATCATTCAAAAGCAATGATTCCTGATTATGTATTAATTATTGATCCATCATTAGTTTATACAGATGTTTTTTACGATACAAATGAGGATTCTAAGTTCATTGTAACAACTCACATGAGTAAAGAAGAGCTTTTCGAAGCTGTTCCTGAATTTAAAGATAGAGAAGTCTATGTTGTCGATGGTATGGGTATTTCTACAGCAGAAATTGGAAGAGCAATTCCAAATACTCCAATGTTAGGTGCGTTTATTAGTATATCCAAGTTATTTGGTATTGATGAATTTGCTGGTTCTATGGAAAAATTATTATATAAATTTCCACAGCCAATTATTGATGGAAATGTAAAAGCTATTAAAAGAGCTTTTGCTGAAGTAAACTAAGGAGAATTTATGACTGCTGAACATTTATTAAAAGGTTGGGATGAATTTGAACCAGGTGCAACACTTTTCTCTTTTGAGGATAAAGGTGTAAAAGAAAATAGACACGTTAATAACTCTATTCACCACTCTGTTGCAGATTGGAGAGTTGAAAAACCTGTTCATAATCCTGAACACTGTATTGATTGTCAATTCTGTTGGGTTTACTGTCCAGATACATCTATTATTCCAGATATCGATGCAAAAGGTAAAGGTATTTTTGGACACATTGATTACAAACACTGTAAAGGGTGTGGTATTTGTGTTGATGTATGTCCTACAAATCCAAAGTCACTATTAATGTTTTTAGACCATCTTCCAACAGAGGAATGTGTTAGGGAATGGCCAGAAAAAGAAGAAAAGAAGGGTAAATAATTATGGAACAAAAGAGAATCGTTTGGGATGGTAATATGGCAGCGTCTCAGGCAATGAGACAAGCTAAAATTGACGTAGTTGCTGCGTATCCAATTACTCCTTCTACTCCAGTAGTTCAAAACTACTCTCAGTTTGAAGCAGATGGTGATGTTGAAGGCGAATTTGTAATGGTTGAGTCTGAGCACTCTGCTATGAGTGCCTGTGTTGGTGCTGCCGCTGCTGGTGGTAGAGTTGCAACAGCAACTTCTTCTCAAGGTTATGCATTGATGGTAGAGGTTCTTTACCAAGCTTCTGGTATGAGACTACCAATCGTAATGAACGTTGTAAATAGAGCGTTGGCAGCTCCACTGAACATTCATGGTGATATGTCAGATATGTATTTAGGTAGAGATGCTGGTTGGATTAACCTAGTTGCTACTAACCCACAAGAAGTATATGACCTTAACTTATGTGCATTTAAAATCGCAGAAGATTATGGTGTAAGACTTCCTGTTGCTGTTAACCAGATGGGATTTGATGTTTCTCATACAACAGAAGCACTTTATCACCTACCTGATGAGGACGCGTATAACTTTATTGGTGACTATAAACCATTAAATGCAATGCTTGATTCTGATAATCCAGCTACTTATGGTGCACAAACAGAAGGTGAATGGCACTATGAGCATAAAATGAGACATGAACATGCTATGTACAACTCATTTGGTGTTATTGAAGATACATTAAAAGCTTATAAAGATCTAACAGGTAGAGAGTATAAAACTGTTGAAACATATATGGTTGATGATGCAGAAGAAATTATTGTATGTATGGGAAGTACAGCTGGTACAACTCAGATTACTGTAGATAAGCTAAGAGCTGAAGGTAAGAAAGTAGGATTAATTTCTATCAGACTTTGGAGACCATTCCCTAAAACAGAAGTTGCTAAATATTTAGGAAATGCTAAAACTATTACAGTTCTTGATAAATCAGCTCCATTAGGATCTACCGGTGCACTATTCCAAGAAATTGCAGCTGTTATGGTTGACGAGGATATAAGTGCTGTCTTACTTAACTATATCTATGGTTTAGGTGGTAGAGACTTAACAATAAGTATGATTGAAGAAATCTATGCAGGTGCTAAAGAGTGTAGTGATG
Organism: Campylobacterales bacterium; assembly: GCA_025800305.1. Lineage (GTDB taxonomy): Bacteria > Campylobacterota > Campylobacteria > Campylobacterales > SZUA-545 > JAOXRY01. The sequence continues at coordinate 12,320 of JAOXRY010000417.1, forward strand.
CTGGTAAGAGAGTTAAGCCTCTAATCCAAACAATCAACCTACGTGGCCCAGAATTATCGTTTTATTAGGAGTGGGATATGAGTGAAATTAAAAAAATTAAAAATTTAAAAGAATTTTCAACTTCAAAAGAGAGATTTCAAGGTGGTCACAGACTATGTCCTGGTTGTTCACACTCTGTTTTAGTTAGAGAATTTGTAAATGCTACAGATGATGAGTTATGTATTTCTACAGCAACTGGTTGTCTAGAAGTTTGTTCAACAATCTATCCTTACACAAGTTGGGATGTAAGTTGGATTCACATTGGTTTTGAAAATGCTGCTGCTGCAATCAGTGGTGCTGAAGCTATGCACAAAGCATTAAAAAACAAAAATAAATCTTTCAATGATAAGCCAATGAAGTTTGTTGCGTTTGCTGGTGATGGTGGTACTTATGATATCGGTTTCCAATCGCTTTCTGGTGCTACAGAAAGAGGTCATGACTTCATCTATGTATGTTTAGATAACGAAGGTTATATGAACACTGGTGGTCAAAGAAGTTCTGCAACACCAATCGGTGGTGCTACATCTACTTCTCCAGCTGGTAAAGTAAGCTATGGTGAGAAGAAGATGAAAAAAGATATGATGTCTATTATGGCTGCACACGGTTGTGAATATGTTGCACAAACAGCTCCAAGTGAGTGGAAAGATATGGTAAGTAAATCACAAAAAGCTTTTCAAGCTAGTGGTCCTGTATATATCAATGCAGTTAGTCCTTGTCCAACAGAATGGAAATTTGATCCATCAATGAGTATGGAAGTTTCAAAAGTTATGATTGAAACAAGGGTTGTACCTCTTTATGAAATTGAAAATGGTACAAAATTAACAATTAATAAAAAACCTAAAAACTTTGTTCCTGTAACTGAGTATTTAGGAATGCAAGGTAGATTTAAACAGCTGTTTAAACCTTCAAATAAGCACATCTTAGAGCAATGGCAAAAAGATGTTGATGCTAAGTGGGAATATCTTCTAAGAAGAGAAGAAGCAGGAGTTTAGTTCTTTTAGGAAACCAGTTTATCACTGGTTTCCTTTTGTATATCACAACTATAATGTAATTATGATATAATGGTATCATTTTAGCAATTCAAAGGTTGTTAGCGTATGTCTATAAAACAGAAAATACTTTCTCGTATCACAGCTATGTTTATTGTAGCTACTGTTATGATTATTCTAATTGTTTCTCTCAACTTTAGAGAGTATGGTGTTAATTCTGCAACTGAAAAAGCAGAAGTAATGGCAGAACTTGTCAAAACAGGTTTAACCTCACATATGGTTAATGGAACCATGGATCAAAGAGACTTTTTTATCGATGGGATATCAAATCTTCGTGATGTTGAAGATTTATGGGTCATTAGAGGAGAAAATGTTGTAAAACAATATGGACCTCCAAGAGAGATGGAAAAGCCAAGAGATAAAGTTGACGAAGCTGTTCTTTTAACTGGTAAAGAGCAAGTTGTTTTTGAAGAAGAAGCAAGTAGAGTGAAATTAAGAGTGTCCATTCCTTATAATGTGACAACAAAAGATCGAGTGAAGTGCATTACCTGTCACAATGCTAAAGTTGGAGAAACTTTAGGTGCAGTTAGTATGGTTTTTGATATCTCCAACGTAAGAAGCCACGGTGTTTCTACCATTATAAATATATTAGTAACATCTTTAGTAGCTATTTTAATCGTATTACTTGTAACAAATGGTATTTTAAATCCTTACTTGGAATTATTTGAAGGACTAAAAAACAGTCTAAGACGTGCTAGTAAAGGTGACTTTGGTGGTGCTATTAATACCAGTTTAACTGATGAAGCAGGTGATATGGTGGCGTCATATGATAGCTTTTTGGAGAAACTGAATAATATTTTCGGTGAAATTGACAGAAAACTAAGAGTTTTTGTAGCTAACGTAGAAAAAAGAGATGATCCATTACAAGAGTCAATTGATATAGTAAGTCAGTTATCTGAAATTTATAATTTTAAAAGAGCGATTGAACAAGATGTTACAAAAGAAGATATTTATCAAAGATTAGCAGAGATCTTAAAAGTAAGAGGTGGATTTATAAACTTTACTTTTAGTGAAATAGACCAAACAGGTAATGAGTTGCAAGTGGTATTCCAAGAGGGGAAAGAATACCATTGTAAAGATATTATTTGTAGCGATGCTAATAAGTGTAGAGCTAAAAGAGTTGGAAAAGATGTTATTTCTACAGACTTTCCTCATTTATGCCCTTCTTTCGAAAGTCAGGAAAAAGAGCACTTATGCATTCCTATTAATATTGGTGGAAATGTTGGGCTAGTTATCAATGCTGTATTTGAGTCAAAAGAAGAGTTAGAGGAAAAAAGAAAATTTATTCATTTTATTGAAAACTTTGCCAATGAAGCTTCTCCTGTAATAGAGTCAAAAAGACTAATGAAAATTCTTAGAGACAGTAGCTTAAAAGATGCGTTAACTGGGCTTTACAATAGAAGATTTTTAGATGAGTATGTTGAAAAATTAGCTCCACAAGCTATTCGACATAAACACAACGTTGGTATCCTAATGATTGACATGGACTACTTTAAAAAAGTAAATGATAATTATGGACATGACATTGGAGATCTTGTATTAAAAGAGCTGTCTTTTATTTTAAGAGAGGGTGTAAGAGAATCAGATCTAGTTGTTAGATATGGTGGAGAAGAGTTTATTATTATTCTTAATAATATTGATAGTGAAGATAATATGATTGCAGTTGCTGAAAAGCTCAGAATTGCTGTAGAAGATAAGATTATTAATATCGGCAATGAAAAGACACTTAAAAAGACAATTAGTTTAGGTGCGTCTTATTTCCCTAAGGATACGACTTCAATCTGGGAAGCGATTAAATTTGCTGATGTTGCACTCTATCAAGCAAAGCATACAGGTAGGAATAAAGTTGTAAGATTTACACCAGATTTATGGACTGGTGAAAGTTTCAACGCAGTATAGAAATATCTCATTTTTAGAGGAATAAATTTTGCTCTTTAGTGTTGTTTATCAACACTAAAGGGTCAAATTTGAATAAAATAACAAAAGTTTTACTACTTTTATCTCTCTTTTTCATAATCCAAAATACAATAGTTGGTTTTCTAACATTAAAAGAAGAAAAACAAACAACACAAAAAGTCGATTTACCAATTGAAAAAATCAGTGAAATTTCACAAAGAAATAGTCAAATCATTGAAAATGCACAGAAAGAAATTAGATCTTTAGAAACAGAAAAAGAGTTAAATTTTTCAGTAGATTCAGAAAAATGGATGAATTCCTCTTTAAAAATGCTGATAGCAATTTCAAAGTTTGAAAAAACTATTGAAAATAGATTATGTGGAATCCAAGGGAATTGTCAGACCAAATCTATTGTAAATCTTGATAGAAATTTTGGATACCTTATTCATAACTTACAAATGGAAACACTATTTAAGATCAAAGGTGATGAGAAAAAAGTATCTAAACAAAAAAAGAGGACAGATAATGCAATAAGAAATGCACTCAAATCCCAAAAAGGTTGTAAAGAAGCTAGAGTTCACAAAGAGTTTAAAGATGGAATGAATAAAACTATTTCACTAGTTAAAAAATTTTCAAAAGATAGAAATAATATTTCTTACTATAATAAGATTTCTAATCAAGCTCTCTTAACTATATCAGAATCTGTTAAATTAATGCCTACAACTGATTATCTACGGGCTACAAATACCCTTTCAAACATACTTTTTGCAAAAGAGGAGATTTTTAATCAAACCAAGTTGGTTTATCAAGTACTAAAGACAAAAAAATTAACTAGTGAAATAAAAAAGCAGTTAATAGAAAAAGAAAAAAGTATTGAACAATATATAAAAGTAGCAATGTCTACTGCTAACTATTCTATAAAAAGGGACTTTAAATATATAGTAAAAGAAGATCCTTTATTGAAAAGTAGTGTAAATGAAATAATAAATAAAGAATTACCTAAAGCTGTTGATTTATCTAAAGTAAAAGCTTCATTGGATAGTGTTGGTAAAAGTCAAGAAGAATATAAAGAGATTTTTTTAAATGTCAAACCTATTGTAATAGCTGGTCAGGATAAAAACTGGAAAGGCTTTATTACCTATCTAGTAGTTAGCTTAGTTATTCTTGTTGTATTAATGATTATTATTTCTAACCTGTTTAAGAGCTCTAAAAATAAAGAAAAAGAAAATGAAGTCAACTTAAAGTCTCAAGAGGAGATTCAAACGTTAAGATTTACAACTGAGGAGTTTGTTTCCGTAGAAAATACAATTTCTTCTATTGGAAAAAGTATAGAAATTTCTAAAAATGAACTGGCAGAAATGGTAGAAACTGCTAAATCTAATATGGGTGATAATAGTAGTTTAATAAATAATTCTTCTTTAATTACAGGAAAAATAAAAGATGAAGTAGAAGATGTCAATGAAAATATAGTCGATGTTCAAGAGCTTTTAGGAGATCTTATTGGAAAAGTTCACTCCTCTTCAGAAGTTGAAATTGAACTATCCGAAAAACTATCAACTCTAAGTAGTGATGCAGAACAAGTAAAAGACATTTTAAGTATGATTTCAGATATAGCAGACCAGACCAATCTATTGGCTTTAAATGCTGCCATTGAAGCAAATAGAGCAGGAGAACATGGACGAGGATTTGCAGTTGTTGCTGATGAAGTAAGAAAGTTAGCAGAGAGAACCCAACGAAGTCTAAGTGAGATTAATGCAACTATAAATGTTATAGTTCAATCAATAGTAGATGCAAGTGGTCAGATGTCTGAAAACTCAGCTTCCATTGAGCAACTATTAGAGGATTCAAAAGTTGTTGAAGAAAAAATAGGAACTACATCTGTAGCAATGGATAAAATTTTATCTATGACTTCAATCTCTGATAATCAATCCAGCGAAGTAGAAGAGAAGTTAAAGGGTTGTACTACACTTTTAGAAGACGTATATAAAAAAGTATCAGAGGACTTTCAAACCGAAGAGCCAATTAAAAATTCAGCTATAAAACTAAATAAAGCAGTGAATAAACTTAAAAAAATTTAATGTTTTCACCTAAAACCCCTCATTTAACAACAGATGGTATTGTAGAAATTTACAATCATGAAAGTAAACTTGAGGGAATAGTTCTTATCCAGAGAAAAAATACCCCTTTAGGTCTTGCTATTCCTGGTGGATTTATTGATGTAGGAGAAACAGTGGAAAGTGCTGTTATAAGAGAGATGAAAGAAGAAATTTCTTTGAATATAGAGATTAGTTCACTTCTAGGAGTCTACTCAGATCCAAAAAGAGATCCAAGGTTTCACACGGTTTCAGTTGTCTACGTATGCAAAGCTTATGGATTACCAGTTGGTAGAGATGATGCAAAAGAGGCTAAAATTTATAAGATAAGTGATATACCTTTAGAAGAACTGGCATTTGATCATAAAAAAATCATAGAAGATTATTTAGTTACAAAAGAGCTATGATAATAAAAATAATACTTGGATTTATTGTAATGGCATCTTGTGAAACAGCCAATGGTATTTTTAGAGTTGGATTTTTGTATAAAAAGCTAGGAAGAAAAAAAGCAAATATAGTTTCATTTTTCATTGGAACTGCGATTGTAACAGTTGTAGGAGTTTTGTTTTACAATTGGATAGAGCCAGAAGATCTGACTGAGGTGTTTTTTATTGGTTCTTCTTGGATGGCATTAATGATTCTTTTTGATCTATATGTAGGAAAAGTGTTGTTCAAGTTGTCTTGGAAAAAAGTTTTAGAAGATTTCAATGTATTAAAAGGAAACCTTTTAGCGTTAGGGATGATTTATATTTTTCTTTTACCTATAATTTTGATCCTGTTAGATAAATAGGTTTTGTTTCTTAATAACAATTCTTTTATTATTTTTAGTGAATAAGTTAAATAACATAAAAAAATCATTATTAAGGAATTTTTTTATAATATTTTAAAAATATTATAAAGGCATATTATGAAAATATATTCATTGTTAACAGCACTTATTCTTTTTAACATTGGGTTTTATGGTTGTATAGAGGAAAGTGCAGAAAGCACTGATAACAGCAAAGAACCAATTTGTTCTACCAGTTCTTACACCAGTAGTTGTCAGTTTAGATATTTAGAAGAAATACAAGGAAAAACGTTATCTTTTAAGTATAAATTAGGTTCAAAATCTTATGTAGATGATATAAAATTAGATAACGAACCAAGGTACTATAATGATATAAACATAAAAGCTTTTCTTGACGGGACAATTATATATGAAGGAAATACACGTAAAGTACTGTGTTGGTATGCA
>JAOXRY010000429.1 GCA_025800305.1 Campylobacterales bacterium
ATAAAAAATGCTCCCATTGATTTAAGAATCAACTCAAAGTTTGAAAAGTGGGCAGAAACGGCAATAACTTTCTTTCCCTCTTTAATAGCATTCTCTAAGATATGTTCATCTTCAAACTCAATCATATCTCTTAGTTCTTCTTCAGATCTATCAATACTAACAATAAAATCAAACATATAAAAAGTGAATTTTTGAAAACACTTCTTTGAGATCTCTACTCTTTGTTCATGGGAATATTCATCACCAAAAGCAAACTCTAAATTTGCATAAACTATATCTCTATGTTTTTTATCCACGTAATAGAAAAACTTAGAAAGTCCTATGAGAAAATATTTATTTACAATCCAAGGAGTAATTTTTAAAAAAAATTTTATAGTAATAACTAAAGAATAAAGTAGTCTATCAACTATCAAAGAAGTTCCTTTGCGGTTTTTATAATTTTTTCTGGTTCTATGTTTTCAATATCAAAGTCTGTTTTGTCCAGATTTAAAGGATCTATCTCTTTTCCCGTATCTACTGTTTTACTAATATTGGTAATTAGAGTGTTTCTAAAGTAAGGCGTAGGACCAAAGATAGTTATTGAAGAGACATTATTAGCCCAAGCGATATGGGTTGGTCCAGTATCTGGTCCAATACAAAGATCTGAAATGGAGATTAACTCTACCAAAGAATTAAGGCTTAACTTCTCACAGATAACAGCCTTACTACAGTGAGATTTAAACTCTTCTGCCATTTTATACTCTTTGTCACTTCCCCAGACAACAATTGGATTACATTCTAGCTGGTTAGCAACCTCTGCCATTTTTTCAGCAGGATAGACTTTAGAATCCCAAGAAGCACCTAGAATAAATACAATATTTTTTGTATTGTCTTTTAGGTATTGGTTCTTATTTTCATTTTCGTAGCCTAAGATCTTCTCTTTACTTTCAAGCTCTTCTTGTCCAATACTTATTTCAAATATTTTTGAGATTAAACCAACATATCTTTTAATAACATTTTCACTGTATAAGATCTCAAAATCTTGTTTATAGAAATTAGAAGCAAAAGACTCTCGTAAAGAGTTTTTTGCAAATCCATAAGTTTTTTTACCAATAATTCTTGCTATTAGTGCTGACTTTATAAGCCCTTGCAAGTCAATAATGTAGTCGTAATCATCATAATTTTTGATTTTTTTATACTCTTTTATTAAAAAAGAAAAAGAAAAATTCTTTTTTAACTCTTTTAGTCTAATTCCAATCACATTATCAACTAAAGGATTATTTTCTAAAATTTCCTTAAGTGCATCATCACAAAACCAGTCGATATGAGACTGGGGAAATTCTTGTTTGATAAACTGAAGGACAACTTGAGACTGGATAATATCTCCAAGTGCAGAAAGACGAACAATGGCTATTTTCAAAATTCTATTTCATATCCATCATCAAGAAGTATCAAGTGCCCATCATTTAATAGACCTAAATCTTCAAACTCTTTTTTAAGCCTATCAACAAAATCAGGTTTCATATGATTGATATAAACTTTTAAATCATCTCTATAGATCTTATCAATAACTGTTTTGACCATCACAGGTGTTAAGTGTTTGCTATTTATAGCTAGTTGTTCCATATCTGAGGTAAATGAACACTCTAAAATAAGAGCTTTTATATTTTTATCTTTATTAACAGTATCCCAAATATTTTCTGTAAGATACGTATCTGAAGTAAACATCGCCTTTTTATTATCTTTCTCAATAATAAAACCACAGCTAGGAACAGTATGAGCTGTCTCAAATGGGGTTAGTTTTACTCCACCTTCATCATAAACTTTATCAAACTCTATCTCTTTTAAAAGAACAGATTTATCAGACTGGTTCATCAACATGATTTCATTAAAGTCTGGCCATATATCCCAGTTTAAAATATATTTTTTTAGTGCTTTTAAGGTATGAGGTAGACCATAAATTGTAAGAGGTTTTGTTCTTGAAGCAAAAAAAGCGTCAATTAAAAATGGTATATCAACAATATGATCCATATGGCAGTGTGTTAAAAAGATATGATCAATCTCTTTGGCGGCATTATCCAAAGGTTGCATAATATTACCGCCATCGATGACAACTGAGTCGCTTACTAGTAAAGAGGTTGTTGAGCCTGTTTTACTTTTTCCTCCGAATGCTCCAAGCATTGTTATCTTACTCAAAAAACTGCCTTAGTCACTTTATTTTTATATCGGTAATAACCGATTAACCTTTAGTTGTATGCTTAAATACACCATCAAAAGGCATCGCTGGTGGAACTTCAATATAGTGTTCACATCTTTCTATATACATATTGTAAACATTTTTATTGGTTTTATCTTCCCAACTATTAATATCTTTAAAGAGAGCCAACGCTTCTTCAAATTTTGCTTCTTTGTAAAGTCCAATTGCTCTGTTGTATTCATCTAACTCTTCTTGCAATCTTTCTCTAGTAACATCAAATAAATACTTGCCATCTCTACCGTCTTCATAATCATGAACTTGCCAGATCTCTATAGGTTCAGACTTACCTTTAACAGTTACAAGATCTAAGAATCTATAAATATAATCACCTTCTAACTGCTCTTTAGTAAAGTTAGAGATATTACATTTTGAGTTATAGTATTTACAAAGAGATTCTAATCTAGCTCCAAGGTTAACAGGATCTCCAATTACAGTATAATCCGCACGAGAACTTGATCCCATTTCACCAACAATTGCCACACCAGTATTAAGACCAATCCCAATATCAACAATTGGGAGCCCTAATCTATCAGACATATCAACAACAGGTTTAAACCTAGGATCTTTTCTCATTTCAACATTCATACTTGTTACTCTATGAAGTTGATTTAATGTTGCAACCATAGCTTTATCAGCGTGACCGTCAACATCAGCAGGAGCATTCCAGTAAGCCATAATAGCGTCACCGATAAACTTATCAATAGTACCACCAGTTTCAATAATAATATCTGTCATAGGGTCCATGTATTCATTCATAAAATCAATTAGATTTTTCGGATTCCCCATAGCCTCAGAAATATTTGTAAAGTTTCTAACATCTGAGAAGAATACTGTAATTTCCTTCTCCATAGCGGCAAAAACATCATTATCAGGGTTTTTAACAAGTTCTTCCATAACGGCAGGACTAACTTTTGTTGCAAACTTACCTTTAATCATATTTTTCTGTTTTGTTTCTAAAAAGTAGTTGATAACAATCGAAACAATAAAAGTTAAAATTATTCCACTTAATGGGAAAAGATTGTTGTATATTAATCCTTCATTGAAAAGCATATAATAGTTGAAATAAGCAGCACCAAAAGTTCCTGCTAAAAGAACAGTTAAGGAAACTAAAGCAGAAGCGAAAGCAAAAACTAAAGAAAGAATAACAGGTATAGCTATTATCATTAAAAGATCAGCAGCTACAATCCAAGAAGGTTTAGAAATGAAATCCCCTGCTAAAATATTATCAATAATATTAGCATGAATCTCAACCCCTGGATAAACACTGTCAAAAGGCATAGCTCTAAGATCTAATAGTCCAGCTGCAGAGGTTCCAAAAAGCATAAATTTTCCCTCTACATCTTTTGGATCAAAATTTCCATTGTAAAGATCAACCGCTGAGTAATAAGGAAAAGTTTTTGATGGTCCTCTATAATTTACAAAGAG
>JAOXRY010000435.1 GCA_025800305.1 Campylobacterales bacterium
ATAAAAAAGTGCTTCTTTACTGGAATCGTAATAAAACAAACAGATTGATCAACACAAAAAGACATAAACCGTTTAAAAAGATTTGTACTTTCATTTTTTATCAGAGCTAATATCTTCTCTTTAAATAGATTCACAAGATAAAAGAAAACAACTGATGAAGCACTAATAAGAGTTAAGATAATAACCATTCCAAGTAGATCTGAATTATCTTTAAATTCTTCGAGATAAAAAAGAGATGTTAAGCTTGCAAGGAAACACATTCCCCAAAAGCCAGTCACTCGATCAAAAAATGAACCAATATAAATTCGTCCCTTACTATTTTGATTCGCCCTTTCAATGATTGTACTTTTAACAACGTCTCCACCGACTCCACCAGGCATGACAAAATTAAAAAAGATGCCTACAAGACTTAAAATAAAAGATGTTCTTGAGTGTATACTGACTTTCAGTCCATCTAATAGAACCTTCCACCTCTCACTTTGGCAAAAGATATGAACTAACATAAGGATGAAAATAAAGAGCAAGTCCCAAGAAAGAGTTAAGTTTTTATATCTTGAAAACTCAAAACCACCCTTCTGTACTAGCCAAT
>JAOXRY010000438.1 GCA_025800305.1 Campylobacterales bacterium
GCTATTTATTTAAAGAAACTGAGATTGATTCTAGGATAGAAACAACAGAAAAAAAAGCTTATTTGGTTGTTCGAAATGATGATAGTTCTATCAGTCCTATGCTAGGTATAGGTAAAAAAGAAGAAAAGACAACAATTCAAGGACAATCTTCTACTACGACAGAAAAAGATCTTGTTTTGTTTGGTTTTGAGAGTTTATTTTAAAAGGAAAAAAATGAAAATTTTAAAAATTTGTTTAATGTTTTTAATGGTTATTGTTTTAGTAGGATGCGATTGCTGCCAAAAACCTGATCCAACACCGACAGAAGAAGATCCACGAAATAATCCAAAGATAGTAGAATCAAAATATTATGGAAAATGGATGTATATTCATAGTGGAGAGGAGATAGATATTATCTCAACAACAGAACTTGACTATACGGAATTAGACAGCAATCTAATAAGAATTACAGAGGCTGATGGTTCTAGTACCCATATTATGAGAGCAAGTATTGCTAATACAAAAGTAAGTGGAAAATTAAAAAAGCTAACAACAACTTCTAGATCTTATGGTGGAGTTGGTGGGATGAATGTTGTTCTTCAAAATGTGCTAGATCCTAAGATAAAAGCAGAAGTTAAAACTAACGATGATGGGACATTTGAAGACAGTTCTTTACCTTCTGGAACATATAGCGTTAATGCACAAGATGGTGATGAGTCTTTTAATATGAATTTTGATTTAGAGGAAGAAGTTGAAGATCTTGGGAATATGTCTTTAGCAGAAAATGGAACTCATAATTTTAAAACTGAATTGTTATTAGATAAAGAATTTGTATATGCTGATGGTAATGAATATACAGGAAAAATTAGAGTTCATAATATCAGTAATGAAATAGGTTTAGGGCTAAACTATGATATTGTCCTTGAAGATAAGTTTAAAAAAAGTTTTTCCGAAACAATAGTGTTAGGCTCAGTAGAATCAAAAGGTTATAGGGATATCCCTATCAGATTTAGCTTTAATCCTATATACGATAACTATAGAAAGATTGATGTAAATGTAACAATCAATGATGCAAATTCCAATAGTTGGTTTGATAGTTTTTCTTTTTTACTGTATAAAAGAAGTTTTGACATAAATGTAGCAACTGCACAAGCAAATATTAAAGGCTATATAGTTATGCCAAATACTAAAGAGATTAAACAAGTCGATATAGGAAATGGGAAAATTACCTTACCTGTGTTATTAAATAAAAAATATCATTTGGTATTTTCTAATCCTTCAATAAGTAATGAAACAGCATATTCACTAGGTATAGAAAGTAGCACTAAGTCATTTGAAGGGTATAAAGATACATCAATTCATGAAAATAATGATATAGCGTCACAAGCAAAAACTCTCTCTTTAGGGGATAGTGTTATTTCATATTTAGAAAAATCAGATATAGACTACTGGCTTATAGAGATGAAGAATACTGGAACATTAGCTAGTTCCCATGCAAAAGAAAGAGAATTCGGTTCAGTCGGAACAAGAGTCAATCAAACATTAACAGCTACTCCAATACAGATTAGTTCAATTGCACCAAATACAACTAAACAAGCCATTATTGACAAAGGGAGTATTGTTCTCAACGGTGTAGATACTGGAGAAAAAAACATTACTATCAAAAATGGAGATAGAGTATCTATTAAGTTAAAATCAGCGTCAACATTAAAAACTAATATAACTTCAACTTTAATATTTGGAAATATAATTAGAAAATATTCAGTTACAACTTATGATTATATTGTGGATGAGATACATACTGTTGATTCAAATATTCAACAACCTGAATCTGTTTTTGTAAGTAAAATTGATGACGATGGAAATGTAGATATTGTTGTTGGTTCAGATATATCAAATGGTATATTTTGGTATGAGAATGATGGTTTTGGAAATCCTGTTGAGTTTGCAAAAACTTCTTTAAGTGCTTATGCAGATAATAAAGTAAGAACAGTCTATCCTATAGATCTTGATAGCGATGGTGATGTTGATATTATCTCTTGTGATTACGAAGGTGATGTTGCATGGCTATCAAATGATGGTAATCAAAACTTTGATCCATATGAAATTCACAGATCAGTTCTTGGAGAAAATGACAGGATTACAGACAAAGGTGCAAGAAGAATACAAGCTCTTGATATAGATGAAGATGGAGATATTGATATCTTAATAGCTTTTGATTCAAAGATTGTTTTATATAGAAATGATGGAAATGAAAACTTCACAGATAAGACAATAGCTACCTCTGATACTCAAATCATATCTGTTTATGCAAAAGATATTGACTCTGACAATGATACAGATCTTGTAGTTTCGAATGGCTCTGTACAATGGTTTAAAAATGACGGTAATGAAAATTTTACAAAATTTTTAGTTTCAAATGAAACAAAGTATTCTGAAGATGCAATGGCTTTAGATATAGATAAAGATGGAGATATTGATATTGTGGCTGGAGCTAAAGGTACAAGAGGTCTAGACTGGTATGAAAATGATGGAAACGAAAACTTTACTACCCATGCACTCAAAGGTGACAAAGTTATAGATGATATTTATTCGATTGATGCAGGTGATTTTGATGGAGACGGAGATATTGACCTTATAGGAAGCGATTGGGTGTGGGGTAGAATTGTTTGGTATGAGAACAACGGTAGTCAAAATTTTATTCAACATTTGATTACTGAGTATGATTTTGGAAGAATTAAATCAATTCAGGCTGTGGATATGGACCATGATGGATATCTAGAGGTTATTTTAGCTTCTGAGCTTGAAAATACTATACGGTGGCTTGATTTTGGATTTAAATCAGTTCATTAAAAGTTTTACTAATTTATTTAAAAGTAAATGAGACTTACAAAAGTGTAAATGTCTTTTGACCTTTGCACTTTTAAATAAAAATTTTAAATTTTATTTTTTAAGTCTTTATTATGGGTTGACAAGGGATTAGAAAATCAAATATGTAATTTTTGATTTTGTAGTAGAAGTAATACTACTTAATTTATTTCAAGGAGAAAAAATGAAAAAAAGTCTTTTAAGTGGCGTAAAGCTTTTGACTGCTTCTTTTGCAGTTAGTGGTTTGTTAATTGGTTGTAGTTCTTCTGATGATTCTTCAGATAGTGGTACAAAAGAAGCTCCATCTTTAACAGTTACAGGTTCGGCTGTTGATGGATATTTGGTAAATTCTATTGTTTGTCTTGATTTAGATAAAGATGGACAGTGTACGCTATCTTCTGAACCATATACTCAAACAGATGCAACGGGTGAATATTCTATATCTGTAACAGGAACTCATCAAGAACATACAAATTACAAAAATGGAACAGCACCATTAATTGTATTTCATGGATATGATAGTGATACAAAAGAAGATTTTGAAGGGAAGTTGAAAGCTCCTTTTTCCAAAAAAAGTGGTACTTTTCACATTACTCCTCTTTCAACAATGGCAGTATCCGTACTTGAAGCTAATTCTGACACAGATGTTACTGCAGAAGATATCGCACAAGCTCAAAAAGATGTTGCTGATGCTTTAGGAATTGATGAAGTAGATGTAAAAGGTGATCCTGTAGCTCTTGCAAAAGAAGGAAATTCTAATGCAATAAAAGCCGCTCTACAGATCCACAAAGCTGTTGAGCTTATGGCGGCAAATGCAACGGGTAGTAATGCAAAAGAAAAAACAGATAACTCTTACTTAGCTTTTGCAAAGGGTTTAAAAGAAGCTGATGTTTCAGGTGCTACAGGTATCTCTGGAAAACTAGATGTAATTCTAGATAAGACTTTTGAACTGGATACAACAACTTTTACCAATAAAGATAAGGTAAAAGCTGCTTCAAAATCAATGGTTAAGAATGTAGGTTCTGCTATGGAAACTGCTGGGTTGGATTTAGCAAATACTGAGGATTTAGTAAAAATTGCTCTTCAAATTCAAGATACCAAAAAGGAGTTTGAAACAGAGCTAGAAAAAGGTACAGGAGCAACATTTGATACTTCTTGGGACACAAAACATACAGATCACACAATTGCTAATCTAAATGAAGAACTAGTAAAAAGACTTCTATCTTTAGCAGGTTACACTTCTGCAGAAATTGGTGGAATGGGTGCGGTAATCACAACTATTGCAACATATAGTGAAATCAAGCCAGAAATAACACTAGATGATTTAAAAAACCTTCTAAATAGTAAAAAGCCAACAGGGCATATTGAAATTGTTGCGAAAATTGATGGGAAGAAAAATAATCTTGATTCTGTTGTAACTAATACAAACGGAGATCTCTCTAAATCAAAATTTACAACATCAAGGTTAACAGCAAATGATTGGTATGTAATCAAATCTAATGGAGATTGTGTAGGGAAGTTTACCTTTAATAATTCTGGAAATTTCTCTCAGCAAAAAGCTGGAGAATCAGCAAATACTGGTACATATACTATTAGTAGCGATGGTTCTCAATTAATTGAAACATACCCAGAGGGTACAATCACAGCTAATTTCGTCTCTTATACAAATGTTGCATCTGCAATGTATAGAGTTCAATACGTACATGATACTAGTAGAATAGAGGACTGGTATGAATCTAAAACTGCTGCAGTTGGAGCTTCTGAAGCTTTAGGGAAAAATTGTAGTGGAAATTTTCCAGATTAAATAAATGCAAGTGGCTTAGATCTTCTAAGCCACTTTTCTTCACATAAAAAGCCTATTTAGATAAGTATAAAATTTTATACACTTTTGGTTGTTTTTAAAATTATTTTATGATAATATACTGAAAGTATAAAATTCTACACACTAAAAAGGCTTAAAATATGGAAAACCCTTTCCCTTATGAAACCTATGCAATAAACAATAGTTTTTTTGGAAGATCTCAAGAAAAGAAAAAAATTTACTCTTTCTTTCAAAACTCCAATAATCTAGTGATTCTATCTAAACGAAGAATGGGGAAAAGCTCTCTTATCAAAGAACTTTTTAGAGTACATAAAGAAGATTTTTATTGTATCTACGTTGATATCTTTGATATCACTTCAAAAGAGGAGTTTGCCACTCTTTTACTAAGTGGATTGGCAAATGTAGAAAAGAATGATCTAAAAACAACAATTAAAAAGCTGTCATTACTCCTTAAAAATGTAAGAGTTGAGCCTACAATAGATCCAAACACTTTTGAATACTCAATTAAGCCAATTGTTAAAACTCTCTCTTTTGAGGAGATGATGGAGGACTTTTTTAACTCAATTTTTGAGCTTTCTAAAGAGAAAAATGTTGTTCTTGCTATTGATGAGTTCCAACAGATCTCTACAGTTAAAGACAAAAAAATTGACGCTTACCTAAGAAAGTTTATTCAAGAGAATAAAAAGATTTCTTATATCTTTCTAGGTTCGAAAAGACATATGCTTACAGATCTTTTTGAATATAAGTCTCCTTTATTTGAAATGGCTACACCTTTTGAAGTTATGCCTATTAATCAAAAAGATGTTTTTATATATGTATCAAAACATATAAAAATTAGTGAAGAAATGGTCAGTTATATATACGAAATTTCTGATGGTGAAACAAAATTTTTTCAACATATTTTTAATATCTTATACTTTGAATATAAAGATAAAAATATCGATAAAGAGATAATTGATAAAGCGATTGAAGAAATAATCAATGCTAAAGAATCAGGATATAGGGTAATTTATGATACATTTAGCCAAAACCAGAAAAAAGCCTTTAAACTTCTCACAAAATATGGAAAAAATCTTTTTTCCAAAGATGTTCTTCAAGAACAAAATATATCTAAAAATGCTATGAATGGAGCATTAAAACAGCTTTTCACTAAAGAGCTAATAGATAAAACAGATGATCTTTGGTTTGTGGCAGATAGGGCTTTTGAACTTTGGGGGAAGAGGAAGTTAAATTAAATTATTTTAGGGATGAGAAGTAATCGCATTGGTTTAATGCAATTACTAGTTTTTATTGTAAGTTTGTTGTAGTATGAATAGTATTGATTTTTAGTTCTCTACCTGTTGCACACTCCATGTTTTTTCTTCTTGATGTCATTAGTTCTGCCATCTCTTTCCATGGTGTGATAAGAATATCAGCGTCACAGTCAATAGCGTCTGCAACAATCTCTCCTGCAAAGTTATCAAAAATAGAAGGATCTACAGGAATTGATTCAATTCCAGAGTAGTTATATTTTGAGTTTGTAGGAATAACTTTGATACCTTTTTCTGTTAAGATCTTGTCAATATCTAGGTGTCTATAGATACAGCTATAATTTCCAAGGTAAACAGCTACTTTTAATCCATCAAGTTTTGTTGTGTCTAGTTTTTTAAATGCTAGATTTTCTCCAAAGAAGTTTTCATTACTATATTGATATTTATCGATTAATGCTTCTTTATTTTTATTAATTACATTACAAAAGCCATAGTTGTAGATTTTTGTTTTGAGGCTTAAAACAATTTCGTCTAGTTTGCTATCAATACCGTCAAATTTTCCACACATTGCTGCGTAGTGCCATATTCCATCGTCTTCATTTGCTAGAATTTTTAAGATCTCTACTTCCTCTTTTGGAAATTTAGCGATAAGTCTTTCCGCAAGGAGAAAGATTCCTTCACCCATGTAATCTTTATTAGCTTTTCTAACTTCTGACATAAAGTAGAAATGGCTTACTGACTTATAGAACTCTTTATCACTTTCATCAATAAGGTTTTCAAACAGAGATAGCTTGTTCATGTAGTTTGAGTAGTCTATTTCAAGATCTAAAACTGCATAGTCAGTTGCTAAAGGTTCGATTGTGATTTCGTCTAATTCATCAAATAGTTTTTCCAGTGAGTAACTTTTTGAAACACAAATAGAATTTACTTGAACAAAGTCAACATTATTCATGTCAAAATTTACTAATTTATCCATATCTTTGATGTTTTTTAAAACTTCTTCAACTGTTATAGCTGGGTCTATTTTCATTTCATAAGGCTTATAGTAAGACAAATGGTCGCTTGTTTTGTCAAATCTAAATAGTTTTACTACAACTCTTTTTTTCATGAGGCTAATACCTTAAATAATAAATTTCAACTATTCTATTATAAAATTGATGAAAAAGAGATAATTTGAGTAGTTTTACCACATTGAACCTTCCTAAATCCATATTAGAAAACTTAGAAAAACTAGGATATACAAACACAACAAAAATCCAAGAAGTCTCCCTTCCTTATATTTTACAAGGGAAAGATCTTATAGGTCAAGGAAAAACAGGAAGTGGAAAAACTGCTGCTTTTGGAATTGGGATCTTACTAGATCTAGATCTGGAAAATACAAAGACAAATTCATTGGTTTTGTGTCCAACAAGAGAACTTGCAGATCAAGTAGCACAAGAGCTTAGAAAACTAGCAAGGTTTGAAAAAAACATCAAGATCTTAACCCTTTGTGGTGGTTCACCTATGAAGCCTCAGATCTCATCTTTAAGCCATGGAGCCCATATTTTAGTTGGGACTGTTGGAAGAGTGCTTGATCATTTTTCTAAAGACACTTTAGATCTAAGTGAACTTAAAAATGTTGTTCTTGATGAGGCTGATAAAATGCTTGATATGGGGTTTTATGAAGATATTCTAAAGATCTTAAACAAGACTTCTAAAAAAAGACAAACCCTTCTTTTTTCAGCTACTTTTGAAGAGAAAACTAAAAAACTAGCAGAAGAGATTTTAAATAATCCTATGACAGTAAAAGTTGATACAACTCACCATAAAGATGTTATTAAGGAGATCTTTTACAAAAGTGAAAGTAAAGAAGAACTTTTAATAGACTCTTTAAAGTTTCATAGACCAAAATCTTCTATTGTCTTTGTTAATACAAAAGCAAAAAGTTATGAGGTGATAGATCTTTTAGATGAATATGGTTTTGACAGTATTTTGTTAAATGGAGATCTTGAACAGTACAAAAGAGATGAAGTAATGATTCAGTTTTCCAATCATAGCTTTCCTATTCTTGTTGCAACAGATGTGGCAGCAAGAGGATTGGATATTAAAAATCTAGATCTTGTCATTAATTATGAGTACCCTTTTAAAGAAGAAAACTATACCCATAGAATAGGAAGAACAGCAAGGGCGGGAGAAGAGGGAGTTGCTATCTCTCTTTTTCACAACAAAGAGAAGATTCTAGATGAAACAAAACTGGAAAGTTGTGATTTTCAGTTAAAAGATAAAACACCAATTACATCAGATCTAGAAACAATGTGTATTAACGGAGGGAAAAAAGCCAAGGTAAGAAAAGGAGATATCTTGGGAACTTTGATTAAAGATCTCAAACTACCTAATGACTCAATCAAAAAGATAGATATTACAGATAGATACTCTTATGTGGCTCTTAAAAAAAGTGAGAAGTTAGATCTTCAAACTATTAAGATTAAAGGGAAGAAATTCAAGGTTTGGTTTTTATAGTTTAGGAACGTTGGTGAAAACAGATCTAAACAACTACATTTAAAAGACTTTTATCTGCTAGTTTATCTTCATGTTTTTTTAGTTCTGTGGCAAATTTTATTGCTAGTTCTGTTAGAATTTTGTACTGAGAGACCTTTTCTTTGGCAAAAGCATTATCTATATCAGAACTACCTAGACTATAAGTTCGTCTCACCCAAGACTCATCTCTAGAAGAGAGATCTTCGATTCTTTCTTTTAGGTGGGAGTACCATTCAAAATAATCTCCTGTAGGTTCATTTTTTTGGGTTTCTACTACTCTTTTGAGCTCTGCTGCTCGTTCCATTGATTTGGTAGGATAAATAGGTTCGTAGGCAGGTCCAGTATATTTTAGATTTTGTATGGGTAAGATATGAAGAGTTGATAAGCTTAAAGCAGATGTTGAAAAATCCATATTTTTTTCTTTTGCAAAGCTCTTTTTGGTTTCCATGAAAATGTCCCATATATCCCTTGAAATATTAAAAAAAGATAACTGTTTAGATATTGTCTCTTCATCTTTACTATTTATATTATTTAAGCTGACAGTGATGCTTTCTGTAGAAGAAGGTAGTGGATTTCCTATTTTACCTGTCATATCATCACCTTAGTAATTATTATAAGTACAATTGTGAAATAAATAAAAAATTATAATTTTAATAGTTTAATCGGTTTTAAATTCATCCTCTTTTTGAATATAACGATAATATAAGAGATAAACTAATCCACCAACTAGAAAAATTCCAGATCCAAAAAGAAATAATCCTAGAGAAAAGTCTTTTTTCCGAAAGATAAGATCTTTTCCAATAGTTATAATATTAAACCCGTTGGCAAGGAAAAACTCTTTGATTTTTTCTTTTTTTTCTTCATCTTTTAGATCTATGTTTTCTTTTATAGAGGCTATGTACTCTTGTGCAAATTTTGTTCTTTTAAAGTGATTTTTTCTTTCAAAGTAGTAGAGGATGAGTCCAACTATGGATAGAAGAAGAATTACAGCCATATTTTTCTCTTTTTGATAAGGTATCCGATTATGCCAGTAAAAATGGCTATACCAACAATTATAATGACAGTAGTTGTATCAAAGTTTGATAGAAAATCACTGATCTCTTTAATAAACATTGACCATAAAATCACAGCTATATATGTTGCAAAAAGAACAATGGAGAGAGTCTTTCTGTGGGAAAAACCTAGAAAATAGCCAATTATAGCTCCCACGGTAGGACCAGTCATAAAAAATGGCATTATGACAAAAAGAACTAATCCTATGATTCCGTATTTGTTTACTGTCTCTTTATGCTCTTTTGCATTTTTATGAGTGGATTCAATCCATTTGTCTAAGAGTTGCAATTTTAAAACTGCATTTTTCCCTAAAATAAAAGAGGAATAGAAGAATAAAACGATAATTGTTTCAACAGTAATTGTAAGAAGGATATTTATTAAAGGTGTAAATCCATAAAGATAACCAACAGAAAGTCCTGCTGCTCTTCCTAATGTTCCATTTGAAATAGTTATCTCTAAGATCTGTAATGCAGTTTTGTTATCGTAAAAGGAGAAGATGAAAAGGGCGAAAAAATAAAGAAATATAGAGATGACAGAGGCGATAAAAATCAAACCTCCATCAGCTCTATATATTTTATACATATTAGTCTATTTTTAATACAGCTAAAAATGCTTCTTGTGGAAGATTTACTTTACCAATTGCTTTCATTCTTTTCTTACCAGCTTTTTGTTTCTCTAAAAGCTTTCTTTTTCTTGTGATATCACCACCGTAACATTTAGCAGTTACGTTTTTACCAACAGATTTTACTGTCTCTCTAGCGATAATTTTATTACCAATACTAGCTTGAATAGCAACTTCAAAAAGTTGTCTATCAATAAGCTCTTTTAGGCTCTTACAAAGATCTCTACCTTTACTATCTGCTTTTGTTCTAGGAACGATTAAAGACAGAGCATCAACAACCTCTCCAGCAACTTTAACATCAAGCTTTACAAGATCTCCCTCTTGATTATCAATAAGTTCATAATCAAAAGAAGCATATCCCTTCGTTAAAGTTTTTA
The DNA here is from genome assembly GCA_025800305.1 of Campylobacterales bacterium. Taxonomy (GTDB): domain Bacteria; phylum Campylobacterota; class Campylobacteria; order Campylobacterales; family SZUA-545; genus JAOXRY01. Next base: position 10,489 of record JAOXRY010000438.1, read on the forward strand.
GCTTGTCATAAAAATCAACAATAATCTCATTCATAGGAACAGCGTAGACAAGCATTACTCTATCTTCTCCAAGATAGTCCATCTTCTCTTGAACACCACGCTTATCATTCATAAGAGTAATCATTGGACCAACATAATCTTTTGGAACAATTACCGTAGCTCTTGCATACGGCTCTTTGATTGTCTCAATATTTTGAACTTCTGGAAGTTCTGTTGGGTTTTCGATATAGACAGTTTCACCGTTTGTTTTTATAACTTCATATGTAACAGTTGGTGCTGTTGCAATTAGGTCAATATTAAATTCACGCTCTAGTCTCTCTTTAATGACTTCCATGTGAAGCATACCAAGGAAACCAACTCTAAATCCGTAACCTAGTGCAACAGAAGTTTCAGGCTCATAAGAGATACTAGAATCATTAAGACTTAGCTTATCAAGAGCGTCTCTTAAAGCTTCAAATTGGTCTGTTTCAATTGGGTAAAGTCCAGCAAATACAAAAGGTTTTGCTTCTTCATATGTTGCAACAGGCTCCGTCGCTGGATGTTTTCCATCAGTAATAGTATCACCAACAGCAACATCCCCGACATTTTTAAGACCCATTACAACAATAGCAATTTCTCCAGCTTTTGCCGTTGGAGTTTTTACATCTTTAATCGGGTGAGGGTACATAAGATCTAAAATATCGTGGGTCTTTCCAGTACCCATAACTTTTACTTTCTGACCTTTTTTAAACTCTCCATCAAAAACTCTCACAAGAGCAAGAGCTCCCAAGTAGCTGTCAAACCAGCTGTCATAAATAAGAGCTTTTGGAGTTCCTTCTGGGTCACCTTCTGGTGGTGGTACAAGATCTACGATTGTATCAAGAAGATTTTTGATTCCAAGACCAGATTTTGCAGAAACAAGGTTTGCGTTTTCACAATCAAGTCCGATTGTCTGTTCAATCTCACCTTTTACTCTATCAACTTCAGCTGATGGAAGATCTACCTTATTGATTACAGGAATAATCTCTAAATCATTATCAAGGGCAAGATACACATTGGCAATTGTTTGAGCCTCAACACCTTGGGCAGCATCAACAACAAGCAAAGCACCTTCACTGGAGATAAGAGATTTACTTACTTCGTGGGAGAAGTCAACGTGTCCTGGAGTATCGATTAGATTAAGAATATACTCTTCACCATCTTTAGTGTATTTTAGTCTTACACTTTGGGCTTTAATCGTGATACCTCTCTCTTTTTCAATATCCATACCATCAAGAAGCTGAGCGTCCATCTCTCTGTCACTAACAGCTCCAGTATCTTGGATAATTCTATCAGCCAAAGTACTTTTACCGTGGTCGATATGTGCAATAATTGAGAAGTTTCTAATATTTTTCACTCTATTTTTCCTTAACTACCAAATAGTCCATTTACAGATTCGTTATTTGTGATTCTTCTTAAAACTTCAGCAAAAAGTGGAGCTGCAGAAAGAACAGTGATTTTATCACTTTGCTTTTTTAGTGGAATTGTATCTGTAACGATTAATTCATCTAAACCATCTTCATCGATTCTAATATAAGCAGGACCACTTAAAACAGGGTGAGTTGCACAAGCGATAACACTTTTTGCTCCTCTTGCTTTTAAGGCTCTTGCCGCATTTGTCATAGTACCAGCTGTATCAATGATGTCGTCAATAAAGATAGCATCTTTACCATCAATCTCACCAATGATGTTCATTACTTCACTAACATTTGCTTTTTCTCTTCTTTTATCAACAATAACAAGATCTAGATCTAGTTTTTTAGCTAACTCTCTAGCTCTTGCAACTCCACCAACATCAGGAGAAACAACAACAGCATTTGAAAGATCTCTCTCTTTTAAATGTTCTGCAAAGATTAAAGAACCATAAAGATTATCAACAGGAATATCGAAAAACCCTTGGATTTGTCCAGCATGTAAGTCCATTGTAATAACTCTATCAACACCTCTAGATTCAATTAGACTTGCAACCATTTTTGCACTAATTGGAACTCTAGGAGCTGCTTTTCTATCTTGTCTTGCATAACCAAAATATGGGATAACTACAGTAATACTTCTTGCACTAGATCTGTGAAGTGCATCAACCATTAATAATAGTTCCATAAGAGTATCGTTTGCTGGTGCACAGGTTGGTTGAAGGATAAAAACATCTTGTCCTCTAACACTTTCATTGATCTGTACACCAATCTCACCATCACTGAATTGATTTAGTTTTACACCACCTAGTGGATGCTCCATAATTTCACAAATTTTTTCTGCTAGCTCTGGATGTGCTGAACCAGAGAAGATTTTATAGCCGCCCATAAAATGCCCCTTTTTACTTCGTCTTTGTAATTTTTCGTGATTTTAGCAAAATTTAGTTTTGGTAGAATTCCTTTAACTTTTTATTTATTGGAAACTATGTGAAAATACTATTTTTAGGGGATATTGTCGGTCGTCCAGGGCGAGAGATAATTAAAGAAAACTTATTAAAAATTAGAAATTTAGAAAATATCGATTACGTAATAGCAAACTATGAAAATGCAGCCCATGGATTTGGTGTAACAATCAAAACAGCAAATGAACTTTTTAGTTTAGGAATTGATGCAATGACTGGAGGTAACCACACTTGGGATAAAAAAGAAATCTCTAGCCTTTTTGAAACCCACAATGTAATTAGACCTGTTAATCTTCCTGAAGGTGCTGATGGAGAGGGTGTTTTAATTGATGAGGTTAATGGAGAAAAAATAGCTGTAGTAAATCTTATGGGATATTACACAATGCCAATGGTAGACAATCCTTTTACAATTATGGAAAGTATTGTTGATGAGCTGGAAAGACAAGAGATAAAGCATATATTTATTGATATCCACGGTGAAGCTACCAGTGAGAAAAATGCTCTTCTTCAAATGTTTAAAGGTCGTGTAAGTGCTATTTGCGGAACTCATACCCATGTGGGAACTGATGATTTACAGATCTATGGTGGTACAGGATATGTAACAGAAGCAGGGCTTAATGGGTGCTTTGATGGTGTTATAGGAATGGGATCAAAAGAGCCTATTTACAGGTTTAAAACAGGAATGAAAGCTAGTTATGAGGTTCCTAAAAAGTGCTTGAAGATCTTTCAAGGAATCGTTTTTGATTTAGATAGTAGTGGAAAATGTATTGATAGTTATAAGGTAAAAGCTTATGATAATGTTCAGCCATTTATTTCCCAAAAGGCTTTTCATCACTAGTTTTAATATTCTAAAAAGTAACTATTGAATAGAATAGTTTTATGGAAACTTTAGAAGATAAATTAATAATCCTTACCGAAATAAAATCGAAGATCCATTTTTTGAAGGAACTTTCTTCACAAGACTTAGAGGTTGTTGTTGAAGACATGACTTTTAAAAAATATAAAGAAAACGAAGTAATTATTGAGCAAGATAGTCAAGGAAGTGTGATCTTTATCGTCTATAATGGAAAGTGTAGAGTTTCTTATAGACAGACAGATAGCCAAGATCCAATAAAACAAAAGAAGTTTGTTGAAGTTGGTGTTTTAAAAAAAGGTGATTGTTTTGGAGAGTTAGGAGCAATAGGAAACCACAAAAGAAATGCAAGGGTGAAAGCTTTAGGAGATGATACTTGGATTATTGGTTTAAAACTGAACCTGAATAACTCTCAAGGTGATGCAAAACTTGATGCAATTCTTGCAAAAGTTTATAAGTCTTTATTGGTAGATGTTTCAAAAAAGATTTCATATATCAACAAAAAACATCATGAAAACCTAATCCTTCCTTATCTTCAATAATGAATTCAAAAGAGCTGTTTTTTAAACTTCATAATTTAGATCTAATAGATGAAAAAAGATATCCTCATTGGTGGCCAAAACATGGTAAATTTAGTGTTATTATTGGAGTCTTTTTAACACAGCAAAGCAAGTGGGAAAAGGTTGAGAGATCTTTAGAAAATCTTGAAAAATTAGATCTTTTAGATCTAGAAAACCTTGCTAAAAAAGAGCATTGGCACATTGCACAAGCTATTGTTCCTAGTGGACTTTACAATCAAAAAGCAGAGAGAATTCGTCTATTTTGTAACAATGTATTAGAGGAATTTTCAGATCTTCAAAACTTTAAAAAACAAGTTTCAAGGGAGTGGCTTCTAAGACAAAAGGGAATAGGAGAGGAGAGTGCTGACTCTATTCTAAACTATTTTTGTTTACGACCTTCTATGGTTGTTGATAGTTATACAAATAGACTTTTAAAAGAGTTTGATTTTACTTTTGAAAGTTATGGTCAAATCAAAGAGTGGTTAGAAGAGGGAATTGAATCTAATTTTGATGAAATTAGTGAAAAATTAGGATTAGATCTTATTCAAACCTATATGATTTTCCATGGGATGATTGTTGAGTATTGTAAGAACAACAGTAAACGTGGAGGGATTGATATCTCTTTACTTTAAGTACACTCAAATTTAAAGTAGTGTTTTAATAAAAACGGTGGAATAACTGTTGTTACAATAATTACAAAAATTAACATTGCGTAAATATCGTTTGGTAAGATCCCATTTACTCTTCCCATCTCTGCAAAAATAAGTCCTACTTCTCCTCTTGGAATCATTGAAAGACCAATAAGTGAATTGTTTTGATAGCACTTTTGAGTGATAAAAAAAGCTCCAAGATATTTGCTTAAAACAGCGATTAGTATAAAAACCCCACTCATAATCCAAAAGTGGCCAGAGGCAAAATCAATAACAGTAAGATCCATAGAAAGACCAACCATAACGAAAAAGATAGGCGTAAAGATCTGGATTATTGGTGTCATGGCAGTTTGAACTTTTTGAACCATCTCTTCATTGGTTTGCAAAAAACTTCCAAATGGTAGAAAAAACCTTCTTGAAAGAGCAACACCAGCTACAAAAGATCCTAAAATTGCAGGAGCACCAAAAGCGTGAGAAACATAGGAAAAAAACATTATAAGAGAGATGATAATAGTTGGCATATAACCAGGAACTAATGTATCTCCATGGAATTTGTGTATTAGATAAGAGAGTACTTTTGCAACTATTGGCGCGATGATAATAAAAGAGAGAACCATTGCAGTTACAGACATTGTGTTACCAAAACTTAGCTCTTTAGAAATAGAGTAATCATAGATAAAAACAAGAAGAATTATTCCTATAATATCATCGATTACAGCAGCACCTATAACAATTTGAGCAATATTAGACTGTTCTTGATGGATATCTTTTAAAACCCTTAAAGTAATTCCTATACTTGTCGCCGTTAGGGTTCCTCCAACAAAAAGAGCAATATCAAAAGAGAAGTTAAAAATATAAAGACTTGCTAAAACTCCAAAAACAAAAGGGAAAACCACACCTAAAATAGCGACAATGAAAGATTTTTTTCCAGCATTTTTTAGTTTTTGAACATCAGTCTCTAAACCAACTTCGAAAAGTAGTAGAATAATACCAATTTCAGCTAGGATTTTTAATACATCATTTGGTTGAATAAAGTTAAATCCAGAAGCACCAAGAAGAACACCAGCTAATAGCTCTCCTAAAACAGAAGGGATATTTAGTCTAGCAAACAACTCCCCTAAAATTCTAGCCAAGATTAGAATAAGGAACAACGTTAAAAAAAACTGATGTATTTCCATAGATTTATTATACCTACTTGTAGTACAATATCAAAATGATTTTATTAGACATAGCAATTATATTTTTTTTAGAAGTTATTGAGGCAAACCTTACAAAAGATAAAGGTTTTGAAGGGATTATTGAGTGGTATCATTACCTTTTAAAAAATAACATAGGGATGTTTCTTTTAGTCCATTCCTCAATGTTTTATCTTTTCTATACTGCTTACTCCCATAACTTAACAGGATTTATTATCTCTATGGCATTGGTAATGAAACTTTTTGATTTAATTACAAAGATCTATCTTAGTTCTAAAGTAGATGAAAATGGAAGATTTAAGATGCTAGATCAGTTTGGAGTCCCTGCTATGGAAGTTTCTACCCCTTTAAGATATTCTGGAGCTTTAATCTATCCATTGGCAATAATGTTTTCTGTTGCTTAGATCTTGTTTAGGACAATAGAAAACTTTCCTCCCTTATTAGTAATAGTTCTTGACATATGAAGTCCAAAATCATAAAGTAAGGTTTGTAGATCTTATCAATAATGTGAGGCAGTATTCCTCCTCCATTGTCTTTAAATTTTAAGGTAAAGTTTTTCTCTCTATCTTCTAAGTAATGTGGATTTCTCTTTTAATCTCTTTGTTTTTTAGGGCATCTTTAGCTGGTATCATAGTAAGCCTTTTTAATAATTATTAGTAAATTATATCACAAAAATTGGCTATAATAACTTTATTTAAAATAACTACAAGTTACGTAGTTAAGAACGATTTATATAAAAATGAGATTTTATATAGATAAAAAAGGATGGAACAGTATGGAATACGTTTTATGGATCGTAGGGATTCTGGCAGTAAATCAAATAATTTACGATAGATATGTTCAAAGAAAACACTCTTTGTTGATTAACTACCCGTTAATAGGAAGAATGAGATATGTTTTTGAGGCACTTAGAGAGCCTTTTAGGCAATATTTTGGAGATGAGAATTTTTATGAGTCAAAAGATAAGGTTGATTGGGTTTACCAAGCTTCTAAAGATAAAGTAAATTACGCTTCTTTTTCTCCAAATCAGCCACAGCCTAATCCTAAGTTTCTTATAAAACATGCTAATGCACCGTTGAATGAAGGTGAGGTTAGTAAAGATTTTAGTGTCACATTTGGACCAAAAAGAAAATATCCGTTTAAATCAAGATCTATTATTGCAAGAAGTGCAATGAGTGATGGTTCTATATCTCCAGAGGGAACAAGAGCATTTGCTAAAGGTGCTTTTGATGGTAATTTTCCAATTAATACAGGAGAGGGAAGTTTAACATCTAACTTTTTTATTACCCATAAAACCCATGAAGACGCTTACATGGACAAAATAGAAGTTACTGGAATAAATAGAGTTTTTTATTTTATGGTTGAGAGGGTTTTTAATAGATGGGTTGCAATTAGCCTTTTTAGATGGATGTTCTTGGCAAAAGGGTATGAAGATACTTATATTTTTGATCCTGATTCAATAACATTTTTTAGACCTAACTGGGATGCTCCAATAGAAAGTTATCCAGATGAGGTTCCTTCAGATCTTCCAGATATTATTTTCCAAATGAGTTCAGGTCTTTTTGGTGTCAGAGATAAAAATGGTGAGTTTAGTGAAAATAGATATGCTAAGGTTATGAAGTTCTGTAAGATGACAGAAATCAAACTGGCTCAAGGTGCAAAGCAGACAGGCGGAAAACTCTTAGCCGAAAAAGTAACCCAGTCTATCTCTTATTATAGAGGAATTGAACCAAATAAGTCAGTATTTTCTCCAAATAGATTTCCTTATGCAAAAACAACAGAAGAACTTTTTGATTTTGTAGAAAAACTTCAAAAGATCTCTGAGAAACCAGTAGGTTTTAAAATTGTTATCTCTGATAAGAGTAACATTGAAGAATATGCAAAAGAGATGAAAAAAAGAAAAGACGAAGGAAGAGGTGGTATACCTGATTTTATCACCATTGATGGTGGCGATGGTGGTAGTGCTACTGCTCCTTTATCACTTATGGAAAGAGTAGGACTTCATGTGAAAGATTCGTTGTATATTGCAAATGAGGTGCTAAAAGAGTATGGTGTGAGAGATGAAGTAAAGATTATAGCTGCAGGGAAAATCTTAACTCCAGGTGACGCTGTTATTGCTCTTAGTCTTGGTGCTGATTTTATCTATGTTGCTAGAGGATTTATGATGAGTGCTGGTTGTATTAGAGCACGTATGTGTGCTGGAACAGGAAGCCATAAATGTCCTGTTGGTCTTGCAACACAAGATAAAAAATTAAGAGGTTCTTTCTTAGTTTATAAACAAGCAAGAGAAGTCACTAATTACCACAAAAACTTGTTACATGAAATTGAGATGATTATGGCTGTTATGGGAGTAAAACACCACTCTGAATTAACACCTGAACATTTAACTTTTATTGATAAAAATGGATTTATTTATAACGACGTAAATAGATATTTTGATAAGAAGATTAATTAAAAAAAGAGGGTACCGAAAATATCGGTACCTTTAACATTTCACTACTGATTAATAATTCCCAGTAATTTTTTAGCATTTTTGTCATTTTTTCTTGATTGTAGTGTTGCCATATATAGCTTTTGAGAGAATGACCAACCCTTTATTTTTCCAGTG
>JAOXRY010000439.1 GCA_025800305.1 Campylobacterales bacterium
ATAAAAAAGGTAAAAATGAGATCTATTTAAAAGATAATAAAGCTCTTGATGAATACTTAATTGAAATGGGTATCGAACACCATGATGAATATACAGGTATTGGTAAAAATGATTTAAAAGATCTATTAAATATTACAGCTCACTATAGAACTCTTTTAGGAGATCTTGATAAAAGATTTTCATTAATTAAATTAGTAAGATATTTAATAGAAAATGACAAGTTGTTAAGTCTAAGTAATCAAGATCTATATAAAGAGATTGAAAAATACTTTGTAGAAATTGAATATAACGTATTAAACAAAGTAGTAGATGATGAAAAAATTCATATGTTTGTACAAACTGTAAAAGGTCTTGAAGAGATTTTAATTAATGATGATCTATTCTCTAATCCGATTTTCTCAGAAGCAAAATATGTATATGAGAAGATGAAAGAGAGAGATTTTGAAACTCTTTTTGATGGTAAAGATATTATTGATGTCCTTGATGATGTTGAAAATACGGCAAAAAAAGGTGCATATATTCAAAGATATAAAGGTCTTGGTGAGATGAACCCAGATCAACTTTGGGAGACAACAATGGATCCAGAAATTAGAAGACTTGTAAGAGTTGAAGTTGATGATCCAGAAATTGCTAGTCAAAACTTTAACCTATTTATGGGTGACGAAGTTGAACCTAGAAGAAAATATATCGAAGATAATGCAAAAGAAGTAAAACACTTAGACGTATAACAAGTTATGATAACTCCAGAACTTGTAAAAATAATTTATGATTCCGCCTCTATAGAGAGGTGGAATGACTATCCTCGGATGGTAGATCTTACAGAACTTGATAAACAATCCCATAAAATTATAGTCGCTTATTTTCTTGCTTCATTTGAAGAAGATATTGATTTATACAAAATAGTTGAAGCTTCAATATTTGAATTTTTTAGACGTGTTATTGTTACAGATATCCGTCCTGATGTTTTTAGAGAGATGGTAAAAGAGAAAGGTGAAGAGCTAAATCACTGGATTTTAGAACAGTTAAAACCTTCCATTATTAAAATTGAAGATGGTAATTTTTTTACCAGAATGAAAAACTATTTTGAAAATGATAAGACCTATTCAAAAGAGAGAGAAATACTAGAAGCAGCCCACTATTTGGCAACAAAATGGGAGTTTCAAATTGTTTATGAAAGTTCAAAATTCCTTCATGATGCTAATGAACTAAAAGAGGCTGTAGAAGCTGATATTCATAAATATAAACATCTAAAAGGTGTTACAGAGATTGCTCTTGGTGGTAAACTTTCTCAACTTATAGATCTTTGTGGAAGATTGAGATTTCAAATAAGATGGGCACTGACTCCTAGAATTCCAAGGACTTCTGTTTTAGGTCATATGTTTGTTGTTTCTATCTTTAGTTATTTCTATTCAAAATCAATAGACGCTTGTGAACAAAGATTAGTTAATAACTTTTTCACATCCTTGTTCCACGACCTTCCAGAAGCACTTACTAGAGATATTATCAGTCCTGTTAAAAGATCCGTAGAAGGATTAGAAGATATCATTCTAGAAATAGAGATAGATAAAATAAATAAAAAGATCTTACCTTTAGTTCCAAACAATATAAAAAATGAATTTGCATATCTTTTAGGAATTTATACAAGTGGTGAAAATACCAGAAAAGATGAATTTATCAATAGAATCAATATTGAAGGTATGATTCAAGCTCAAGATGACTTGGAAAAACACAATAACAATGAAGATAATGCAATTGATGGTATTGCTTTAAAAGCTTGTGATGATATTGCTGCATTTACAGAAGCTGCCATATCAATTGGTCATGGAATAACCTCTAGAGAGCTTTCTGGGGCTTTAGAAGGTATAAAAAGAAAGTACCATAATAAAGAGATCTATAAATTAGATATTTCAAAAATACTTTTAGAAATGGAAATCTTTTTAACAAAAGCTTTTTAGTGAAACATCTTTTAATATATATTCTACTTTCTTCTGTTTTACTTGCTGAAACAATAGGAGACAATGAGAGAAGAAGAAGCCAAGAACACAAATTTCCTGGTTATTTTCTTGTTCCTTTCCCCTACTCTCTTCCAGGAATAGGAAAAGGTCTTGGAATTGTTGGAATTTCAAATAACATAAAACAGACTCAAACAGACTTACTTGCAACAGCTTTTATAGGAGACGTTGAAGGCGGAGGTGGAGGAATTAAGGACTTTTATCTTTTTGATAAAAGATTAAAAGCTGAATTTTTCTATCAATTTTTCAATAAAGCACAGTTTCAAAACTACAATAAAAGAGGAATGGATACTAAAAAAAATGACTATTTTATCCTCTCTGTAGACAAGATGGAGTTTTTAGCAACAAGGCTAACACTCTCTTATTATGAACGGATGCTGGAGTTTTATATCCTTAATTATTACAACAGATTTAAACTAGGAAACATCACTGACATAGATGGAAATATAGAGACAAAAAGTGATGGAAATTATGCAAGTAGTAGCATTTATACTAGTGGATTTATATTTGATTATACTGATGATAGAACAGATCCAAGAGGTGGAATTCGTTTTGAAACCAGTGTAAACTATACACCTAAAAAATCTAAAGAAAAATCAAAATACTATGTTTGGGATAGAAGTGTAACAGGATATATCCCTGTTGGTAGACAAAGCACTATAGCTGTTAATTATTTTAGATCTGACAGTATTTTACAAGAAAAAGGCGAAACAGATTTTTATAAGGTTGCAGAAGATATCAGTGTAAAAAACTGTATTCAAGGAAGTGGAAAGTCTTGTGAAGATTATGTAAATAATCAAATAGCAGAAAATAGGTATGGTACAGCCTCATCTATTGGAGGAAGAAGCAGACTAAGGGCATATACAGAAAAAAGGTTTTTTGGAGCCCATACAGAGTTCTATGGGGCAGAATTTAGATGGAATATGACAGAGGAAAAGAGCCTATTTGATCTTTGGTTTATGAAAGATATGAGAACCAATGTACAAACAGCATTTTTTTATGAAGTGGGAAGTGTTGCTGATGATATAAAAGATCTTGGAAAAACAACAAGAGATAGTTATGGTATGGGACTTAGAATGCTTACTGGTTCAGGACTGGTCTATAGACTAGATATGGCAACAGCAGATGAAGGATCTGAGGTCACTATGATTATAAACTACCCTTGGGAGATCTTTTAGATCTCCTAAGGATTAATCCCGTTTTCATATCGTTTAGCAATTTCACTTCTACGGAGAATATCAAAAAGCTTAGGATCCATCCATTTGCTGTTAGGATCGTCTAGTTTTCCCATAGATTCTATTAACCTATCATAATAATTAGCAACATAGTTTTTATACCAATTTTCACTAATTTGTTTTTGTTCTTCTGTTTGAGGGTTCCACTCACTAGTGTTGGAGTTTTGAGCCATAAGAAAGTCTCTATATTGAGGGATTATATCATCGAAAAGATGACGATTTGATACTTTGGCTAGTTGAGGAAGATATTCATCAGATAATCCTGCTCTTTTTAACGCTTCTGATACTTCATTTTTATGTTGATCTATGGCGTATGAGTATGTTTTACTTTCATATATTTTTTGAACATAATCGTCATAATCATTAGATATTATTAATATAGAATAAATCCCTGATTCATCTGGAGAAAGAGGATAGTCTAAAACTTTTTTTAGATTGTCTTTTAAATTGTTAAGGTAAATAATTCGTTCCTCTTGTCTTTCTATATGATTTTGATAACTTTTTTTAGTATTTTCAATATTTTTATCTATGATGGTAATATAGTCATAAGACATCATTTTTTCTGGAGTTATATCAATTTTTTCCAAAGTAGGAGGTTTTTCTTCAAAACCTGTTTTCCATTTTGGCATATCAAAAATTTGACTAAACATAAATGGATCCATTCCATTTCCAGAAGTATTTGCAAAAGCTTCCCATAATTTATCAGGAACAAAGTCATAATTTGCTTTTAAATTTTTAAATACTATTTCTTTATTTTCTATACTACTGTTTTTGTAACTGTTTTTGTATAAAATTTTTTTTGTATTTAGTTCTACACTATCAGTGGGTGCTAGATCTAAAGTCATATTTGTTGTAGATATATCAGTATTAGATTTCTTTTCTATCTGTGTTACTTGATTATTTGCTTGCAAAGTTTTTGTTGTATTTTGTATCTCCATACTAATTCCTTTAAAAGTAGATATGGATCTTAAGATCCATATCTGCAAATATTAATTCCAACCAATCATTGAAGTATCGATAAAAAATACTCCATGATTCATATCTAATATTGTGGTAATACCTTTTTCTCTATTATTAGATACAGCAATATCATTTCCACTATAGCCATTGGATGTTGTAAAAGATTGGATAGTACTATTATCAGGATCAAAAATAGCAGAATCATTATCATATAAAGCTACTATAATATTACTAGAATTAGAAATTGAATCAATTGCTACAGCTCCACTTAAAGCACTAAAATTTCTTAAATATTCTGGTTTAAACTTATTTGCATTTGTATATTGAACAACACCTAACGAATCAGCGACAACAAATATGCTTGTATCATCTGTAACAGTTACATCTTTAGCATTTCCATAATTACCGTCAAATCCTTCATTTACAGGAGCCGAAGAATTCATAATATTAGTAGTATTCAATTCAACAGTATAGATACCAGCTTGACCACCAGCAATATATAGGGCTGTCTCTGCTATATTCTCATCATTTTGATATACATCTATATTATGAGGCTGTGGAGCAAAAAAATTACTACCAATAGGAAGATTTATCATTTTTCTACTACCAATAGAGTATTCATGAGGCTTGTTATATATCATCACATTTCCACTAAAATCAGTTAAGAACATGAAGTAACCATTGGTTCCATCTAATTTTTTTAACTCTTTTAGTGTCACACTACTAAGTGTTGTTGATTGTGGAACAAAGTATTTTGTTGAAAGAGTTGGGTTTGATTTATTTGTTGTATTGATTATATAAAGATGATTATTAGAAACAGCATGAACATAATTTCCAACAATATCTAAATCATTAACTTGTTCAGAAAAAGTGTATGTACCAACAGTAGAAGGATTGCCAATATTTGAATTATCAATTATTGATAGTTTTTTTGTTGTATCAATTGTATAAGTATAATCACCACTACTAACAACTTTTTTCCCATAATTTGGAATATCAATATTACTAACAATTCTTGGAGTTTCGATATCCCAAATATCAATAGTAACTAGATTATTACTATCTCCAACAAACATACGACTTCCAGCAACAACTAAAGAATTTGCATATTCTTCTGTATCAATTGAAGAAAGAATGGAAAGATCTGAAGAGTTTCCAATATCGATAAATTGTACACCATTAACAAAATTTGCAACATAAGCTATTGTTCCTCTAAGAACTAGATCTCTTCCTATTGAAGGAATAACCAAAGTATCTAGAAGTTGGATATTCTGTTCATTGGAAATATCATAAGATTGGATTACGTGACCATTAGATGTACTATTAGTTGTTACATAAGCTATATTATTTTGAACTTCTATATTTCCTGTAAAACCCCCGATTGTTTGTGAAGCGATAAGAGTTGGATTTGATGGATTTGAAACATCTATAATTTTGAATCCTTGAGCATTATCTGCAATATAAAGTCTATCTCCAACAACATCAAGATCTACAGCATGACCATTTGTATCATAGTGTCCAACTTGTGTTGGATTAGAAGGAGTTGAAATATCATAGATAAAAACACCACCGTGATTATTTGCAAGATAAGCAAAGTTATCTCTAACTTCAATATCTGTACTCCAACCAGTAGAAGGAGTGATTGTTGAAATAGTGGTATTTGTCTCTAAATCTATAACAATAAGACCTTGAGAATCATCTGCCACATATGCAAAATCTCCAGAAACATCAACATCTTTTGCCCAAGGTGTAGTAACTGTTGTAGGAGAATTTGATGGCATACCCATTGGTGATAGTTCTCTAATAACAAGACCTGTTGGACCATTTGCAGTAAAGATCTTGTTATTGGAAATATCCAATCCTGCAACAGGATTTCCTGTATCGATTGTGTTTAATATATTTGCTGAAAAAAGAGTTTGTACTGAGAAAAACAGCAACCCTAAACTAAAAAGAACTTTTGACTTATTCATATGAGAGTCCCCCCCCATTTATAATTAAATTTATTATTTTTATTAAATGAAATAAAAATAATATTGATGAAACTTTACATTATTAAAACTTAATCTAAAAATTATAAAAATTATTATATAATCAATTATTATATTAAATAAAGATATATAATTAAGCAATTACTATTATAAAATAGACTATTGGAGATAAGATGAGTAGAGAAAAAGGCAATATTGCAGAGGAGAAAGCAGTAGAATATTTAAAAGATCTTGATTTTAAGATCTTAGAGAGAAACTTCTATATAAAAGGTGGAGAGATAGATATCATTGCTATAAAAGATGAAGTTGTTCATTTTGTGGAGGTAAAATCAGGAGAAAATTTTGATCCTGTTTTCAATATCACTCCAAAAAAAATCTCTAGGGTTATAAAAACCGCCCAGCTTTATCTTAAGAAAAACAGCTTGAATAGAGCTTTTTGTATCGATGCTTTGATAATAAAAAATAGTAAAATAGATTTTATAGAAAACATTACACTATAAATATTCAATAATTCCACCATTTAAAATATTTTTTCATGATAGCAAGAATGGAAAAGTATTCAATTAAATCTTCCCATATACTACCACCAGATAAAACAAAGGACATACAATGAAATGTATAAACCGAAAAAGTCTGTTGTGGTTAACAGCAGTTATTTTACTTATATTAGGTGGTTATCATCTTCTTATCATTTCAGAGCAAATTTCATCTGAGAATGTGTGGTTAGGTATGATAGAAAATAGAGAAGACTTACTTAAACATGAGGCTACTTCATTGATTTTAATAGGTATTGCACTTGTTACAATCATATTGGATTATTTTCATAAAGTACCTAATATAACTAGAAAAATTTTTTTATTTTTTATAGTTATTTTTGGACTAAATACTATTGTAAATCTATTTGCTCCAACCCTTTTAGAACAAGTGGGTTTTTCTATATTGGCTTTTATAATGATGATTTTAATGTATTGTTTAAGTAAGAAGAAGGAAGAAAAATGAAACATATTCTGTTGGCAGGTGGAACAGGTTATTTAGGAAGTTTTATAGCAGTTGAGTTAAAAAAACGAGGTTATACTCTTACAGTTATAGTAAGAAAAAGTAGTAAAAGTAAAGATCTACACTCTATTGCTGACCATGTAATTGAAGGAGATCTTAGAGATCCAAAAACATATGAAGGTGTTTTTAAAAATATTGATATGGTAATTTCAACTGTAGGAATTACAAAACAAAAAGACAATCTAACTTATATGGATGTAGATTATGGGATTAACCGGTTACTTCTTGATGAAGGAGAAAAAAATAGTATAGAAAAATTTGTCTATGTTTCTGTACTGCATGGAAACACCCTAAGAGATCTTGCTATATGTGATGCAAAAGAGCGATTTGTAGATGATCTTAACCATAGTTTTGTTGAATCAACTGTTATCCGACCAAGTGGATTTTTCTCAGATATGGAGGAGTTCTATGAGATGGCAAATAGAGGTCGAATCTATCTTTTTGGAGATGGAAGTATCAAAGCTAATCCAATTCACGGAAGAGATCTAGCTAAGGTTTGTGTTGATGGATTGAATTTAATGGAAAGTGAAATAGAAGTTGGAGGACCAGAGGTTTTAACACATAAGGAGATAGGAGAAATTGCATTTAAAGCTACCAGAAAACCAATAAAAATAACCTATATCCCTGACTGGGTTCGTAAGTTTTTGTTAAAGATATTGCCTTGGTTTATGAATAAGTATAGCTTTGGTCCAGTTGAATTTTTTTTAAATGTAATGGCAATGGATATGACAGCACCAAGATATGGTAATAAAAAACTTTTAGAACACTTTAAATCACTTATCAAGAAGGATTAAAAGCTCTGTTTTAGGTTTTAATGGCATTTTTTTAAGCATTTGTGCAGGGTCGTCTAGATACCGTTCTATTGGTGCAAAATGAGCCAAAGTTAATGTTTTAGACTGGAGCCACCTATAAAAACGTGGCCAATATTCATAAAGCTCATTTTGATCACCTTGATGGAATAAAGAAGCATAGATTCCACTAGGAAGATCTCGTAAAAAAAGACGTTCACTATGAAGTGAAAATTCTGAATGGACGGTTATTGCTGCTTCATATCGGATTTTGTTATCATCAGTCATTCCTGGAATATCGTAGCATAAACCATAGTAGTTGGCGTTATCAAAAGCTACATCCAACTTCTCTTCTTCAATACATTGGTAAAGGTTTTGCCAAGCTTCTATAGCACTTGTTGTATAGTCTCCATTAACACGGTAACATAACAGTCGTTTTAAAGGGTAATTTTGAATTTTAGGTTCAGTTTCTAGTTTCTTATAAGCTGTTTGAAAATGTTTTTGAAGAGAAGTCTTGTAGTCGACAGGTGAGATATTAAAGCGTTGTTTAAAAGCTTTGGTAAAGCTACTTGGAGTATTATATCCACTATCCATTCCAACATTAGTGATATTTTGGGAAATATTATAAAGTTGTTTAGCGCTTTTTTCTAACCTTAGTCGTTTAATCATACCAGCCAAACTTTCCCCAGTCATACTTTTAAACATTCGCGAAAAATGAAAAGGGCTGTAACCAGCTACTTTAGAAAGTATCTCAACATTTAATTCATCGTCTAAATGAGACTCAATATATTCAATAACATCATTTATCTCTTTTGATTCATACATCATAACCTATCTCCTACTTAGAATGAATGGAAAAGTATTATTTCATTTTGTACTTTACAGCTGAAGTCTGATGAAAAATTTAAGGAATATAAAAAAATTAGCTCTATCTTAAAAAATACTTTAAATAGAGCTTTTTATGTTGATGTTGTTGCTACTAAAATAGCTTAATCTATTTGCTCAGCCAAACCAACTTGAATACATCTAATAGGAAAACCGTTTACATAACCTCTTGTCTTAAATTGTCCATTTGTTTTGCTAATTTCTAAAACATAAGCAGAAGGAGTTGCTCCACCATTTTCAGCAGAACTAGTCCAAATAATCCCATAATTTCCTCTATCAGTACTTAGATCTCCATTATGCGATAGTCTAGAGCCACTTAAAGAAAGTTTTAAAAAGTTATTTTGTAAATCATTATAATTTGAAATTTTGTTATTTCCTGATGCTAATATTGTTTCATTTTCAAGTTCTTTCTTAGTTGGTACTATAAAATTTTCAGGGCAAATATTTTTAGTATTAGAACCATTTCTCCAATGGAGTATTCTTGTTGTTGTATTTTGTCCCTTATTACCACTAGAAACTATCCAATCACCATTTCCTCCTGCACTGGTAAAATAACTAATATCTCTTAAATTACTAGTTAGTCCAAGATATGTTCCTGAAATCTTAGTGTTACTAGCAGAACTTTTTATTTTATTTGGGGTACTAATATTATTATCAACTGCCACTTGATGTCCATCAGCTCTTCTTCCCCATTGATAATAGTCACCAAAACAGTTTTCTTCAGATAAGATAAATTGTCCATAATTTGGAATTTCAGAACGTGATTTTTCGCATACTTTGTAAGCACCGAGATTTCTATCTAGCCAAATTCTCTGTGTTACAGGGGATTTAACCATTTTATATTTATATCCTTTATGTTCTACAGCATTGGGAGTAAATTTATATCTTAGTTCATTTTCTAAAGAGTTACCATTTATATCTTGAATATTTTTTGTAACAACTAGTGTGTATTCTTTAAAAGGGTCTAAGTTCTTAGCAGGGTCTATTACGATTTTTGATAATGAAACGGTTGTAGTAACATTTGTAATTTTAGTTCCATTTTCTTCTAGATAAATATTATCACTTGAATTTGCTGTTGTCTCTGAAATATTTGAATTAAAAACAATTTGAATATTTTCATCTGTTTTTATATATTCTTCCATTGGTGTTGGTATTGTATTCATATCTACAGTAAGGTATGTTTTCTCTTTATTGTCTTGTTTTCCTTCATTGTTAGAACTACTTTCTTGACATCCTATTAATAGTAATGAAGTTATCAAAAAAGTAAATACTGAGGTATTCTTCATATTTTTCCTTTTAGTTTAAATTGGAAAAA
This sequence comes from Campylobacterales bacterium, assembly GCA_025800305.1. Classification (GTDB taxonomy): domain Bacteria; phylum Campylobacterota; class Campylobacteria; order Campylobacterales; family SZUA-545; genus JAOXRY01. The sequence goes on from JAOXRY010000439.1 coordinate 10,240, forward strand.
TTATAAAAATAAAGTGTTACAAAAAGTGTTTCAATCTAGAAAAATCCCTATACCTCTTCCCCAATCAAGAATAATGTTTAGATCTTTTATTTTCTTTTTAAATCTAGAAATCATAACTCTTAGGCTTGTATCGCTAACATATTCCCCATGCCAAAGATGATTCTTTATTATTTCATATGTCACATAATTATTTTTATTGGATAAAAGAAGATATAGAAGAGAGTGCTCTTTTTTTGTAAGATGAATTTCTTGATTTTTATGTAGAAGTATTTTCTCCTTATTATTATAAATATAATCTTTAAAGGCTATTTTTTTTGAACTTAATAAATTGTATTTTGTAAGAGCTATTAAAGAGAGTGCCTTAAGTTCTTCAAATCTATAAGGCTTGATTAAAAAGCCACCTAGGTTATTAACATTTGATGATTTTATATAGAGTTCATCCTCTTTATTTGCTGTAATGAAGATGACAGGAATTTTTGTTTTCTTTTCCAGTTCTAGAACGATATCAATTCCATCATATGGTTGATTAAGATTTATATCTGAATAGATAAGGTCTATCTTTTTCTCTTTGATTATATCTTCAATATCACCTCTATTTTGACCTAAAAAAATATTTTTGAATCCTATTTTTAGAAGACTTCTCTCTATATTCATAAAAGCAAAGATTTCATCTTCAATAACTAGTATGTTCAAATTTTCCATGATAAATACTAGTACAACTTATCTAAATTCTTGTATAGTTTTTTATGATTTTAAAAATTTTTAGACAATTATTTATAGTTGGAATTTTATTTTCTTCCAATCTCTATAGCCAAGAAACTTCCCTGTTAGAAAACTCTGAATATTTTGTTGATAAAACAAATAGTTTAAAACTTGAAGATATAGAAAAAGAGAGATTTACACCTCATAAAAATAAGATCTTTCATTATGGATACTCAGAAGATACTATTTGGATTAGATTTAAAATTAAAAATCAAAAAAAGAAAGATCTAAGGTATTACTTAACAATATCATCTCCTTTTTTAGAGCATATTAGCCTTCACTACAAAAGAAATGGAAAAAATATTGAAATTATAAAAGGAAAAAAAGAGTTAGATAAATATGATAGAAAAGGTATTATACATCCTTTTTTTCATATAGTAGTCAATAAAGATTCAGAAAATACCTACTATTTGAAGATACATTCTCCAACTACAGGAATAAACTTTAAAGGTGTGCTAAAAAAAGAAAAAAAATTTATAGAAGATGAACTAAAGTATCAAGTTATACAGTCTCTTTTTTTTGGAGTGATGGCTTTTTTATTAGTTTATAATCTGCTTATTTTTATACAGGTAAAAGAGAAAACGTACCTCTATTATATTTTGCTTTTATCAACAATATTATTACACCATTTGTCCTTTTCAGGAATGAGTATATATTTAATCGATGAGGAATATTTTTATAAATATACAACCTTTACTGTCTACTACGTATTTTTTGCTAATATTTTTGTTCTTTTATTTATGAGAGATATCTTGGAACTTTCCAAATATAAAATTATCAATCATATAGTCAATAGCTTTGTACTCATAAATGGAATTTTATTAATTGTTTTTTATGACACTTTAATTGTCAATACAATTGCACCAATTAGTATTGTTATTGTTTCACTTTTGATTCTTTCTCTTATTTTATTTTCTATAAAAAAAGCTCATCCAGTTTCAAAACAGATTCTTTTAGGGTGGCTTATAAAGCTTATAGGAGTTCTATCTTTATCTTTTTTTGAACTTGGATTAAGAGGTCCTATAGACTATTTCCCTTATTTCTTTGAACTTTCATTGGTTATGGAGTTTTTTGTGTTTTCTAATACTTTGGCTATTAAGCTAGGGTTAACAAAAAAGTTAGAAGATAGAGTTAAGTTACAAAAAATATTGGCAGATGAACTACAACATAGAATCAAAAATAATCTTCAACTAATTGGTTTTGCATATAGAGGAAAATTAGAATCATTAAATGATCCGTTGATAGAAGATAAGCTTAATGAAGCAGAAAAAATTATCCATACAATGGGTAGAACCTATGAATACCTTTATCATGATGATAAACTAAAAGATATAAATACAAAAGAGTATTTTCAAAGTATTACTAAAAGCTGTAAAGATAGGCTACTTAAAAAAAATGTGGATTTAGAATTAAATATAGCTACATCTCTTAATTTAGAAAAATCAATATATTGTGGATTAATAGTGAATGAGTTAATTACTAATTCTATTAAATATGCATTTAAAGAAAAAAGTGGAAAAATAAAGGTTAGTTTATATAAAGAAAATAATCAAATACATTTACTATTTGAAGATAATGGAGTTGGGTTTGATTATGAACAAGAAAAAAGAAAAAATAGCTTTGGACTTTATTTTATAGAAACACTTAGTCGTTTAAAGTTGAAAGCTACTTTAATCCATAATACTAATAGCAAAACTAAAATAAATATAGTTTTTTAAAGGAATAACTTATTGAAATTTTTAATTGAATTTTTTCTCTCTCGACCAAGACTTAATTATGTGCTCTTTCTCTTTCTTTTTGTAGCTGGAATTTTCTCATACAATACAATGCCAAAAGAGATCTTTCCTCCCATGAATACAGATAAGATCTCTATAAGTGGTGGCTATTTAGGGACAAGTCCTAATACCCTTGATAAAATGGCTGTAACTGCAATTGAAGATAATGTTAATAACATATCAGGAATCAGCAAAACAACATCTGTTATTACTTCCAATATATTTCATATTATTTTAGAGCTAAGTGATGGAGAGGACAAAGATGACATTTTAGAAAAAGTCAAAGATGCTGTTACAAAAAGTAAGTCAAATTTTCCCTCTGATATGGATGAACCTACTGTAGCATCTGTGAATCCTTCAATTCCTTTAATTTTGGTAAATATTGCTTCTTCTAAAGAGTCTTATGATCTATTAACAGATATTGCCAAAGATTTTAAAAATAGACTTTCACAAATCAAAAATTTAAAAGATCTAGAAATCTATGGAGAAGGGGAAAAAGAGTTTAGTATTACTCTAAATACAGAGAAGATAAAAGCCTATGGAATCTCTCCTTCAATGGTCATCTCTTCTATAAAATCTCTTTCGTCTATCTTTCCTTTAGGAAAAATAGAACAAAAAGGTGGAAAACACTTTTTTGTTTCAACTTTTAATGGGGTAAAAAAAGCAGAAGAGTTTCTTCACACTCTTATTAAAGTGGGAGGAAAAGGAATTTATTTAAAAGATATAGCAACCATAGAGAAAAAATATAGTCAAGCTGATTCCTATGCTAGTTTTAATGGTGAAAGAACAATAACTATAAATATTGCTAAAGCTATAGAAGGCAACTCTATGGTTTTAACAAAGAGAATAAAGAAAGAGGTTGAAAAACTTCAAAAAGAGTATCCAAATATTTCCATTGGAACTTTTTCTGATACATCTGTTTATATTAGAAACCGATTAAATACTGTTGTATCAAATATTATGTTTGGACTTATTCTTGTTGGTTTTGTTATGTATTTACTTATCAATAAGAGAATCTCATTTGTTGTAATTTTAGGAATACCGACTTCTTTTGTCATCTCTTTAATCTTTCTTGATTATGGAGGGTATAGTATCAATATGATGACCCTTCTAGGAGCTTTGATTGCTATTGGGGTTATTGTTGATGACGCTATTATTGTTGCTGAGAATATTCAACGTCATTTAGAAGAGGGAAAAGATATTAAAGAAGCAGCTTTAGTAGGAACTAAAGAAGTTATAGCACCTGTTTTAACAGCTTCTGTAACAACAGTATTTGCTTTTTTACCAATGCTTATTCTTTCTGGAGAGATGGGAGAGTTTATCAAGCTTATTCCTATTGCTATTACTGTTTTAATTTTGGCTTCTGTTATAGAGTCTTTTGTATTTCTTCCAATGCACGCAAAACACATATTAGATCCCAAAGAGAAAGAGGTTAGTTGGGAACCTGTAATGGTTTGGTATAAAAAGATAATTACAAAATTAATCCACTATAGAAAAACAACAGTGGTTCTTTTTTGGGTAGTTGTTCCTTTTCTTATTGTTGTTGGTTTTGCTACAACAAAATTCCAGCTTTTCCCTGTATTTGATGGAGATCAGATGAATGTTAGCTGCAAGCTTCCTGTTAATACATCCATAGAAGAAACATATGAGGTTATCAAAGATTTAGAACAGAAGATCTTAAGTGTAAAAGAGAAGTATGATATCGATACAGTAACAGCTATTGCAGGATTTAGAATGGATACTAAAGGTCATGGAGAGACAAGAAGTAATCTATTTCATATTTTTGTAGATCTTCACAAAGCAAAACCAGATAACTTTGTAGCAAAATATATCACTCCTTATCTCTCTTTTGATTATGATGAAGAGGGAAGAATAAGAGATATTAAATCATATGAAATAGAAGTGAAATTACGAGAAGAGTTAGAAGAGTTTATGAAAAAGTATCCAGTGGAAGAGTTTGAAGTTCAAGGACCTAATGCGGGAGTTGTAAAGGTTCCTATTGAGATAGCAATTGTAAGTGATAATGAAGAACAGACACACAAAGCTATTAAAAAACTCAAAGATGGATTAAATAGCATAAAAGGAACTATATCTGTAACAGATGATGCAAAACTAGGAATAGCAGAGATTAAACTGAAAGTAAATAGCTATGGTCAGATGTTAGGTGTTACAGAACAGACAATAGCAGGGACAATATCAGGATACTTTTTAGGAAATAGTGTTTCAAAATCTTTAGATGAAAGTGGAATTGTTGAAATCAAAATAGAAGATAGAAATAAAGATTTTTTTCAGACTTTAAAAAACTTTCAAATTCCCCTAAGTGATGGAAGTGAAGTCTCTGTTTTTGATGTAGCAGATTTTGTTGAAATAAGAAACTATGAAAAAATCACAAAGGTAAATGGAAAACAAAGAAGTTCTGTCTTTTCAGATATTATCAAAACCACAGGAGTTACCGCAGGAGAGGTACTTAAAAAACTAGAACCTACAATAGAGGAGTTGAGAAAAGAAGGAGTTGAAATAACTTTTGGTGGAGAAAAAGAGAAAAATCAGCAGATGGCACAAGAGATGGGTGCTGCTTCTTTGGTGGCAGTTTTTCTTATTTTTATAACCCTTCTTGTGATGTTTGACTCTTTTAGATATTCATTGATTGTACTTTCTGTGGTACCACTCTCTCTTCTTGGAGTTGTGATTGGTCATGTTTTTATGGGGCTGGATATGAGTATGCCTTCTATTATTGGAGCCTTAGGTCTTGCAGGAGTTGTTATTAATGATGGAATTATCATGCTTGATTTTATACGAAGGACAAAAACTTCAGATGAGTTATTAGAAAGAGCCAAGCTAAGATTAAGACCAATTGTTCTTACATCAATTACAACACTTGTAGGGCTTTCAACTCTTATCTTTTTCCCATCAGGACAGGCAGTTATCCTCCAGCCTTTGGCAGTATCTTTAGGTTTTGGACTTTTTTGGGGAACTATATTAAATCTTTTTTATATTCCAACACTGTACGCTGTGGTAACACACACAAAAGAGGAAAAAATTGGGTAAAAACAGACTCCTTCTTGGAATTTTTATAATAGGAACTATCTTTATACAGATAAGTTTCCATGTTATGTTAAATTTAAAAACAAAAGAGTTTGAAAAGATAAACTATGTAGGAACAGCAGAAAAACAGAAAATCTACTTAAAAGCTTTAATCGAAGAGAAGAGAAATGCCACACTCTCTTTGGCAATAGGACTTTCAAAATCAGAAGATCTTTTAAAGATATTAAAAGATCCAAAATCATCTGTAAATTTAGAAAAGATCACTTTAGACCTTAGGGAAAACACTAAATTTAAAAATGTCTGGTTTCATCTGATTTCTAAAAAGGGGATATCTCTTTATAGAAGTTGGACAGAAGAAAAAGGAGACTCTGTTCTTAGGAGTAGGACAGGAGTTAAAGAGATGATAAAAAATCCAAAAATAACCTCTTTAATCAGTGTAGGTCAGTATGATATGACATTTAAGGCAATGATTCCTCTTTTCAATAAGAAGAAAGAGTTTCTAGGAATCTTTGAAGTTATTACACATTTTAATTCAATTAGTAGAAAATTACGGGAGAAAGAGGAGGTTGAGTCAGTTTTTCTAGCAGATAAAAAATTTAAAAATCAGTTAAAAAAGCCTCTTAGTAAAATCTTTGTAGATGATTTCTATGTTGGAAATATAGATAGCAAAAAAAGATATCTCAATTTTATAAAAAATGTTGGTTCTGAAAAGCTAATAGGGAAATATGAAGACTATATTAGAGGAACCCATAAGTTTTTTCAAAATGGTGTTCATATAGACCATGAACAAAATCTTCTTATCACAATATGCTATATCAAAAATCATATTGAAAATTCTGTAGGGTATGTAGTTTTATTTTCCAGTTTAGATAAAGTGGATATGTCTAATATTGAAATAGCAAAAGTTGCGTATCATATTTATAGTTTTTTTTCTATTTTATTTTTAGGAATAGTTCTCTATTTTATCTCCAAAACCCAGTATCAATCTGAAGGTGCAAAAATCTATGGTAATAAGTTAGTAGCAATTCTTCTTCTCATTCTCTTCTTTGCATCTGGAGTGATTCACTATTTTTTGGAAAATAGATTAAAAGCAGATATAGAGTTTTTCAAAGAGGCACAAAAAAGAGATACTTTAGTGGAGTATGGACTTCTTGAAAAAAAGAATCAAGAGATAGCAGAATTGATTTTCAAAACGCAAATTAACAAGAAAAAAATAATAGATATTTTTAAAAAAGCAACTTCCAAAAATCAAAAAATTAAAGATAGAGTAAGAGATGAACTTTACAAAGCATTAAAAGATGG
>JAOXRY010000442.1 GCA_025800305.1 Campylobacterales bacterium
CAATCAAGATAGAGAGGTTATTGAGTATTTAAAAAAATATGCAAAAAAATTAAATCTTAAACTGGTAGAGGATATTGGAGGCAATAAGTGTCCTATGTTTGGAATAACCAGTGGAAAAAGAGGGGGAGACATAAAAAATAAATACTCCCTTCAAAAAGAGCTGAGAGATCTTGGGGTGATTAATAATAAGCATATCCCTAGAAGTTTTTTAATTAACTCAAAAGCCAATAGATTGGAACTTTTAGCAGGGCTTATCGATAGTGATGGTCATTATGACAATCAGAGTGGTGGTTATGAAATTACTCAAAAAAACAAGCGACTAGCTAAAGAGATTAAATTTTTGTGTGACTCTTTAGGTTTTAGAACATCTTTGATAAAGAAAAAAGCAAAGATTAAAAAAATTGGCTTTGAGTGTGATGTCTATAGGGTAAGAATATTTGGGAATATTGACACTGTTCCAGTAAAAATCAAAAGAAAAAAAGCGAAAAAATGGACAGCTAAGAGAAGCTGGAATCAAACAGGAATAAAAGTTGAGTATGACAAAGTTGATGATTACTATGGGTTTGAGATTGATGGGAATAGACTTTTTCTTTTAGAGGATATGACTGTTACACACAACACAGCCTTTGTTCTTAACCTTGCTGGTAATGTTGTAAACCATGGAAAAGGTTGTGCAATATTCAGTCTTGAGATGCCTGCTGAACAGCTTATGATGAGGATGTTAAGTGCAAAAACTTCAATTCCTTTGCAGAATCTAAAAGTTGGAGATATGTCTGATGAACAATGGAAAAGACTTTCTGACGCAAGTGACTTTTATGCCAATTCAAAACTATTTGTTGATGATGACGGACAGCTTACGATTTCAAAGCTAAGATCTAAACTAAGAGATCTAAAAACAAAACATCCAGAAGTTGATTTGGCGATTATTGACTACCTTCAACTAATGTCAGGAAATTCAAGCAAAGATAGACACCAAGAAGTAAGTGAGATCTCAAGAGGAATCAAACTTCTTGCCAGAGAACTTGATATGCCAATCATCGCTCTTTCTCAGCTTAATCGTGGGCTTGAATCAAGACCAGATAAAAGACCAATGCTTTCAGATATTAGAGAGTCAGGATCAATCGAGCAAGACGCCGATATTATTATGTTTGTCTACCGTGATGATGTTTATCTTGAAAGGGAAGAGAGACAAAAAGAGAAGAAAGCAAAAGAGGAGGGTAGAGAGTATAAATCTACCTATAAATCAAAAGCTGTGGAAGACGCTGAGATTATCGTTGGTAAGCACAGAAATGGTCCTATTGGAACAATTGAGATGCAGTTTCACAAAGGCTATACAAGATTTAACGATGTTGTTTCAACTGTTACTCTTAAAGAGACAACTTTTAAAGATACTGATATTCCAGTTGAGTATGTTCAAGAGGTGAAACCTCAAAATGATGCTCCACCTCCAGCAGCAGATTCTAACAACGTGGATATGCCTCCGATTTAATAATGTGTGTTTTGGATTTAACCACAGCAATTTTCCGCCAGAATTTTAAAAAAATAGGAAAAAAATGTGATTTTCGATTCTTAGAGAGATAAATAATCTCTCTATTTTTCGTATGAAAAAGATCCATTATCTACCCTAATTCCTTTATTAATCGACTTAAGATACAACCTAAAATAATTTATAGTTATAATAAATAGTTTTTCTTATTTTAGATAGTTTTAAGGATATTTGTTCTAAATTTAATTAAATTAAAAAAAGGAATAAAAATGATAAAAAGTTTTTTATTAGTTTTAGTGTTAGTATCAACATTATGGAGCTTAAGCCCTAATAGGGTTGTTTACGTTTACAATTTCCCAGGAGGAAATGTGGTTTTAGACACTTTATTAGGGTACTCTGATAAAACACATATGTTGCCATCACCTAGTCCAAATACAGGATATATTTCTGCACAAAAAGCATTGACTGCACACTCTCGTTATGTACATCCAATGTTCGAGGTTCTTGATGAATATGCTTCCCCTGTAATGATTAATCAAACAGGATTATTAATGGACGTTGTCCATTATGACAATAGTAAAGAGTGGATGACAATAATGGAAGGATCCTTACTTGAAATTGATAGTGGTCTTAATGAAAGAATTATTGATAATGGGTTAACAGTAAGCCCATATCTTCTTCGTACAGATATATATTCAGGGTATAAGGTAAAAAGATACTATATCCCGGATATTACAAACGATACAAAAAGAATAAAGATAACAACATGCCCTATTGGAGTAGATCCAAGAACAAATCAAATTGAGTGGTGGGAACCAACTGAAGAAAAATGTAGATTTACAATTACATATATCCATGGTACAGCACCATCAAGAGTAGTTAATCCGTAGGGATTAGATATGATTAAGCTAAATACAAATCAAATATTAGTAACACCACAAGGGAGTAGTTCCTCCCCTGTTGGTGCAGTAGAAAAAACCAATTCAAAAGATCTTGGAAGTGAGATTAATACAGCCAGTTCAATGTTTAAAGGAAGTGCTCAATATATAAATATTGGGATGGATCTGGGGGAATACAGTATGGCTGTAGATCCTAAACAAGAACAGATAAAAGAAGATCTCTTTTCTGTTGTGTCTCAATATATTCCAAAAGGTGGTCATTCATCGGAGTATTGGCATTTTAGAATTTTAGGAATATCAGGTAGTATAGAAGTTTTAAGTGGTGAATTACATAAAAATATTGAACCTATAAAAATGACTAAAGAAGATTATGAGTTTGAAGAGTTTGTCAAAGAGAATAGAGAAAGATACCAAAATAGAGAAATTACTCGTGAAGAATTTAATAGACTAGTGCTGGAATATGAAGCACAGCTAATAGAAAGAAGTAGAAAAGAAGAAACACCTAGTTCAGGACAAAAACCAATTAACCTAGAAGAGTTATTCAGAGATAAAACAATGGAGGATCCACACTATCGTGTAAAAACTATTTTTGGAGAGATCACACTGGAAGATAAACGGGAAAATGAGAGAAAGAATTTTCAGCATCTCTATAATCTTTCTGATGATTTTGCTAAAACAGAACGGTTTGAAGAGCTGTTTAAAGAGTTTAGTATAAAACGTGAAAAGTTTTTATATAGCGGTAATGCTTTATCATTACATAACAATGATACCCATGAAGAGTTAAAAAGTGAATTTTCCAGCAATGTATTGTCGAAAATAGATAATATTAAATATTTTGAAGAAGTGAGAGATAGATTAACAGATCTTCTTCATAGCAATAGGATTGACGATGTTAAAGGAGATAATTTCAAACAAAGAGTAACAGAAAAAGTAGAAAAAAGTATCCAGCTTTATGACAATATAGCCAAAGATCTTAGAAAGCTTTGGAAGTATGGTGATTTTGATACATTCAGTTAAATTTTGGTTTTTAATTTTTTTTCTTGTTTGTTTGACTTTTTTATTATTTTTTCAAGAGCGCAAGTCTGAAATAAAAGAAGAGATGGCGATTCAGATTGAAACAAGTTTAGAGGAGAAAAAAGATAAAAAGATAGAAGAGAATAGAAATCTTTTTGCAGAAAAACCAAAAAAAAATCTTCTTAAGAAAACAGAAACTAAGAACTCTTTAGAAAAAAGAATATTGCTATTGGAACAAAATATTGAAGACTATACAATCAATATCTTCTCTTTTTTAGAAGTACCTTTAAATAAAAAATTCTTGCATACTGGAAGAATTAAAGATGGTTCAAAAGAGATTTATTTTCCTTTAATTCTTTCATATTTTAATGAAGATGCGTATAATTTAAAAATTGAAATTTTCCATAAAAATAAAAAATATTTTGGAAAAGGATTTCCTCTGGCATTTATGGAAGAAGATAAAAAATATTTAATAGAGTTTTTTATCAGTGGAGATGAAGTTGTGATTTCATTGTACGAAGAGAAAATAAGAGATGATAATATAACTACTACAAAACCTCTCTTGGAAGTACCAATCCAACCATCAATTAAAAAAATGGAAAATGACACTCAAGGTCTTTTAAAATTAAAAAACTAGAGATATTAGAAAAATCATGAATCCTCTTTCTTTGTTTTACAATAATGGAGAAAGAGGGATCTTTATTCTTCTTGCATTTCTAGTTTTCTCTGGCAATATTTTTTACTATTATCAAAACTTTCAAGATCTTAAACAAAGAGATGTCCACTTCACAGAAGCTAAAGTCCTCAAACAGTACCAAAAAGAGAAAAAACGAGGAAAGTATTGGGTTTTAAAACTTCAAACCAAAGAGTATAGTTTTTATACAACCTCAAGAGAAGATCTTAAAGATCTAACAAATCAAAATATAAAAGTAGGGTTTTTAACTAAGAAAATAGTGTTTTATGACTATTTAAAAGGCTTTTATGCCACTTCTATATATCTAAGCCTAGATAAACAAGAATTTAGCCCTAGAAAAGAGATTAGTAGTTTTATCAAAAATCAACATGAAGATAAGAGAGTTGGAGATTTCTATTCAAGTATATTTACTGGAACTCCTGTTTCTAAAGATCTAAGAGAGGATGTAACAAACCTTGGAATTGCTCATCTTATTGCTATATCTGGTTTTCATATTGGAATTATTGCTGGTCTTATCGCTCTTATTTTATCTCCAATCTATAGTTTTTTTCAAAACAGGTATTTCCCCTATAGAAACCGTTATTTAGATCTCTATTTAATAACAGGAGTTATTCTTTTAGGGTACATCTCAATTACTGGTTTTATCCCATCTTTGATTAGATCCTTTGGAATGTTTCTTTTTGGAGGGTTTCTAGTTTTTAGAAATATTAAGATCTTAAACTATGAAAATCTCTTTATTGTTGGAGTTGGTTTAATTGCTCTATTTCCAAAACTTCTTCTATCGTTAGGTTTCTTTTTCAGTATGGCTGGTGTTTTTTATATCTATCTGGCGATAAATAATATAGACATAAAAAACAAATGGATTATGTCAGCTATTTTAGGAGTCTTGCTTTTTATCTATATGCTTCCTCTCTCTTTTTATTTTTTTGATAAGGTTTCTTACTATCAGATCTTATCTCCTCTTCTTACTTTAGGTTTTCCTCTTTTTTAT
>JAOXRY010000454.1 GCA_025800305.1 Campylobacterales bacterium
ATTGCAGCTCTTGTATACTCATACATAAGCCTTGGACTCATAGCCCTACCGTTATTTAAAGAGAGAACCATACTGTCACTGTCATATGGCAACTGAGTTCCATCACTTGCTTTTGTATTTTCAAAAACACCCATTCCTAGAAAAGGAATAAGGCTTCCATTTTGTAGTTTTTCTCTAATATTATCCATGACATCCTACTCCTGTATATGAGACATAGGCTCTGTTTAGTTCACCTTGTAATCTCTCTAAATTGATCTCTTTGGTCAGTTCTTCAGGCATATCAAAATAAAAAACTGCTCCATCTTTGGAGATAAGAAAAAGAGACTTTGTAAGATCTCCTTCTAAACTTCCACTTTGTATTTTTGTTCCATACATAGAACCAAACTCATCTTCACTATCATAGATTGGTACAAGAGATGACAACTCATTAACCAAGTTATTTTTCTTTGTAAAAATCAGATAACAGTTGACATCAACTTTTAGATTTGAGAGAAACTTATCTAGCTTTAAAATCTCAGATCTAAACTCCTCTTTATTGGGAAAAGAGATAAAAAGAGACATAGACTTATCAGGATGGCTTCTTCTAACCTCAACAAGATTATCACTTAGATCTGAAGCTTCAAAGTTTTCAGCCATATAACCAATATCGATAAAATCTTCACACAGATCTAGACTTTCGTCTTTATATAGTATTTTAGAGACCATATTTTTTTATCTTATAACCAATTTGTCTAGGGGTAATCCCTAAAATCTCAGCAGCTTGTGCTTGATTTCCATCTGTCTCTTTTAAAGCCCTTCCTATCGCTTCACACTCCAACTCATCTAAAGTTTTATTCTCCATTGGAATTGTCTTATAGTCATCAACCAGCTTCTTATCATCAAGAGCAGGAAGTAAAAGAAGCATCTCTTTTGCACCAATCCCCTCTGCACTTCCCATAAGAACAATTCTCTCAATGGTATTCTCCATCTCTCTAACATTTCCAGGCCATGGATAACGACAGAGTTGATCCATAGCGTCATCATTAATTTTTACAATTTTTTTATGATTTTTCATAGATCTTTCAAGAAAGAAGTTAACAAGTAGTTTAATATCATCTCCTCTTTTCCTAAGAGGGGGAAGATCTATAGGGATGACATTAAGCCTATAGTAAAGATCCTCTCTAAACTCTCCATCTTTAACCATTTTTTCCAGATCTCTATTGGTCGCGGCAACAAGACGAACATTAACTTTAATCGTTTTACTACCACCAACTCTTTCAAACTCTCTCTCTTGAAGAACCCTTAAAAGTTTCACTTGTGCAGATGAAGATATATCTCCGATTTCATCTAAGAATAGTGTTCCTTCATGAGCTAATTCAAAACGACCTTTTCGTGTCTCTTTTGCATCTGTAAAAGCTCCCTTTTCATGTCCAAAAAGTTCACTTTCTAATAGTGTGTCAGAAATTGCCGCACAGTTTAGCTTAATAAAAGGTCCCTCTTTTCTAGAACTTCTTTTATGAATTGCTGAAGCTACAAGTTCCTTTCCAGTACCAGTTTCTCCTCTTACAAGAACAGTTACATCACTAGGGGCAATTCTCTCAATAACATTAAAGACATCTTTCATCTTCTTACTCTCGCCAATAATATCACCAAAATTATGAACCTTAGCATCCCACTCCATCTTGTAATAATGTTTAAGATCTATTAGTCTCTCTTTTTCATTTTCTATAATATGGTATGTATGAATGGACTGGGCAAATAGTGAGCTAATGATTGTTAATACTCTAACTGTTTCATCAAAATCTATTTTTGTTAGTTTTGTTAAGTTTACAGCTAAAACCCCAATTATTTCATTTTCAATTAACATTGGTACAGCAATATAAGATACAGTATCTCCATTTCTATTACCTGACTTGTTTAAAAAAACTATATCATTATGAACATTCTCTATTACTACTGGTTCCTTTGCTTTTGCAGCCAGTCCTGTAGCACCTTCGCCAATTTTGTAAGTTGTAACTATTTTTTGCCTTTTATTCATATTCAAAGAGGCAAAGATATTTAACAAATCATCTTCTAATTTGTAAATAACACAATTTTCTACAGCCAAAGAATTTTTTAATATTAGTAGAGCTTTTTCCAATGAAGAGACTAAGTCTCCCCTTGAATCTGAAATTAGACTTGCTATATCATATAAAACAGCTAATTCTTTTTTTGTCAAACAATCACATTGTGACAGGCAGTTAACACATTTTTCATTCATAGGATTCCTTACCTTAATCTATTTTACAAAATAACTAAATATTTTTTATCCATTTTTTGAATATAAATTAATCAATCCATCAACTTTTTACAAACTGCCTCTTTAGGAAGTTGTTTTGGTCCAGGTTCAATAAACCAAGTTTCGCCATTACTTAGTTCAACCTCACCACCCCACTTCTCATCTGTGTCAAACTCTATACTCTCAATTGTCTCTTCCATATCTTTTTTAGCAACATAAAACGATATTTCTCCATTGCTCTCTCTTAACATTACTTTTGCCATTGTTTCTTCCTTTGTTTTATTTAATATTGTTAATAAATACTTTTCTCAAAGCTTTTACAAGACTATTTTCATCATCAAACCATACTTTGAAATACCCTTTTTTAAGCTCATTAATTAAAATTGAACGACTATACTTTTCATTGGTTTCTAAAAAATCTTTTCTAATATGTGCCCCGCGACTTTCCTCTCTTTTTAATGCCCCTAAAACAACAGTTTCAGAAACTTCCAATGCATTTTTAAGCTCCAGAATTGCAATAAGTTCCACATTATTTTGACGCCCCTTATCCATACAGTGAAGAGTTGCTGCCTCCCGTCTTAGGTATTTCAAATAATCAAAAGTCTTTCTAAGTCCTTCTTCTTCTCTTGTTATACCTACATGATCAAACATCGTTTTTCCAAGGGTGATTCGTATTGCATTGAAGTTTTTTGTTGTATCCAAATCAAAGATATTATCTACTATAGATTGATCTTTAACAACGATGTTATAATCAATAGGCAGAAAAGACCTTCTTTTTGCAAAAATACTAGCTTCCATTCCAGCCAACTCTCCAAAAACAGCACCTTCAAGTAAAGAGTTTCCACCAAGTCTATTAGCCCCATGAACCCCATTGGAAGCACACTCACCACAAACAAAAAGACCTTTTATTTTTGTCTTTGTCATATCAGCCTCTATCCCACCCATTGTATAATGGGCAACAGGTTTTATAGGTAGTAATTCACTTGTCACATCTATACCTGCTTGAATAGATGCTGCTTTTAAAAGTGAAGGAAGTTTTTTTTCTATGTGTTCTAAAGATAAGTGTCTAAGATCTATAAAAACCTCTCTCCCCTCTTTAATTTCTTTTCCTATAGCTCTTGCTACAATATCTCTTGTATCAAGTTCATCAACAAATCTTTCTCCTTGAGAATTTACAAGATATCCACCTTCTCCACGTGCTGCTTCACTTACTAAATAACTAGTTTTAACAAATCCAGTTGGGTGAAACTGAACAAACTCCATATCTTTTAAATTAAGTCCTGCTCTTAGAGCTATAGCATGAACATCTCCGTTGTAATCTTGGGAGTTTGTAGAATATCCTCTATAGATTCCAGCATATCCACCACCTGATAAGATAACAGACTTAGCAGGATAAACAACAACTGAAGAATCAAACCTTCTAATAGCAACAACACCACTTACATTATTGTTGATTTGTGTAAGATTCATTACAAAATTATTAGCCAAAAATGCTACACCTACACTCTTTGCTTTTTTAATAAGAATCTGCATAATTGCAAATCCTGTTTTATCTCCTACATAGCAAGTTCTTTTGCTACTTCCACCTCCAAAACTCCGCTGGGATATATTTCCGTCACTATTTCTATCAAATTCAACCCCATAATCAATCATTTTTTCAATAATAGAAGAAGCCCTATTACACATATAAGAGATTGCTTTTTTATTTCCTAAACCTCTAGCACCTTTTAGTGTATCTTCAATATGTTTTTCAATTTCATCTTTATCATTACTGTTTAATACAGCATTGATTCCCCCACTTGCCATTCCACTATTGGTTTTAAAAATATTTCCCTTAGTAAGAACAGCAACTTTATTATTGTCCTTCTTAGCCTCAATAGCTGCCATAAGACCAGCTATTCCACCTCCAACTACAATCACATCATAAATCATCACTATAACCTATACAGCAGATCGTATTTTGTTCTAGGAACTGCCTTTATTTTTGAGATCTCTACATTTGATTTAATATGAATAGGAACTTTCGAACCAAATAAAGAGCTGACAATCCCTGGGGTAGAACGGACAAACTGTAAAGCTAACTGAATATCACTTGTTAAAGTCATAGAGTCATCAAGGATAACTCCACTTTCAGCTTTAAATGACTTTTTAAAAAGATTCATTTGGAGAAGTGAAGAAGAATTAATCACAGCAACTCCAAGACGAAAAGCAGCTTGGATGATGGTACAGGCTTCCCCATTTACCTTTTGAGTTGGCTGTGTATATCCATTGGTTTTCCCCATATTAAAAGGAAATTGAATATATTTAAATCGGTGTTCTTTCCCACCAATTTTTTCAGCTATTTTTACCAATTTTTCCAAACTAATAAGTTCTTCACCTTCAGCTGTAAAACCACTCCAAACAGCAACACCGTAATATTTAAAAAGCCCCTCATCTGCTAATTTTTCAAATCTTTTAAAAGCTTTCTCTATAGCTTTATAGAACTCCTTCTCTCCAAGCTTTATCTTTTGCATTTCAGGATTATGAAGATAATAAATATCAAAACTATCCACTCCTACATTCTCTAAACTTCTTTTACAAGACCACTCTAGATAATCAGGTTTCATACAATGTTGGTC